>JAHDII010000105.1 GCA_020630895.1 Saprospiraceae bacterium | reverse complement strand
TTATATTTATTTCAAATACATTTTAAGAGGAAAAATAGTACTTTACGACAGGTATTACTTTGATTTTATAAATGATAGCAAACGTTCTAATATTGAATTAAATAACAAACTAATTAAATTTTTATACTCTTTTTCACATTCTACTAAATCCATCGCCTTTTGAGTATCTGGCACCATGACCATATTTTCAACTGGCTTTTGGAAAGCATCTAACAAAAAGAATTTTGCTTTTCCTTTTTGAGATTTATTTAATAATTGAATGGCAGAAAAAGCTTCTTTTAAATCTTTAACTACATAATAATTCAAATATGGTTCTAAATAATTTTCAATAGAAACGCGATATTCTTCTTTTACATAAATTAAATCTGACAATAAAGGAGCCTTAGTTGCCCAAGCTTTATTTTTACTTAAAAATTTAATAGATTCTGGAAAGCCTTCTAAATTATCTACTAAACTTTTTGTCAATTTATATTCATTTCTTTTAGCATCTAATTTTCTATTAATTTTAGCAATCTTTTCGGTACTTTCCTCTACCTTTTCTTGTACCATTTTTAATTCAACCACACGAGCATCTTCTTCTGATTCCATCTTTGCAATTTCATCATCAAGATCTTTTCTTTCTGTTTCAGTACTAGTTAGTCTATCTTTTATATCACCTATATCTACCGTTCTTTTCTCAGATTCTTCATTAATTCTAACAATATCTCTATTATAATTTTCTACTTGAGACTGACTAACCGCTTTCTTTTTTTCTAGTTCAAATATATCACGTTCTATTTGTTGATTTTCTTTTAAAATAATATCTAATTCTGATTTTAAAGAACCGTGATTATTTTGAATATCTTCTAAATGTTTTTTTGATTCTTCTAATTGTTCTTGAAATTCATTTTCTAATTTAGATTCATTTTGAGCTTGTTGAGAATAAAACTCAATTTCATTTTGTAATTTTTGTAAATCTGAATCCGCAGAAACAATTCTATTTTCAATTTGTTTTTTACTATTCTTTAAAAAATTCAGTCGTTGTTCTGCCATTTGTTTGTCGTTTTCCATTCCTCGCAAACGACCTACTAATTCATTCAAATTTCTTTGATTGGTTGACAGAGCTTGTTCCTTATCTAAATTAGCTTTCCTTTCTGATTCTAAATCTGCTTCTAATTTTTTAATCGTAGCATTAACTTCAACTAATTTATCTTGCTGCTCTTGTAATTGAGTACTTACACTTTTATAATCTCCTTTAAAATCTGCAATTTGATATTTAGCAAATTCCAAGCTCAATTCTTTATAATTGATTTTTAAATCAAAATATTTTCTAGCTCTTTTAGCTTGTTTTTCTAAAATTTTAAGATTGTTTTCTATTTCAAAAAGGAGGTCTTCTACCCTATCTAAATCTGCAGTTGTACCTTTTAATTTATTAAGTGTTTCTCTCTTTCTTATTTTATATTTAGAAATTCCTGAGGCTTGTTCAAATAAACGTCTTCTTGAATTTTCCCTATCTTGAAGAATATCATCAACCATTCCTAAAGCAATAATAGCATAAGAATTAGAACCAATCCCTGTATCCATCAAAAGCGTTTTAATATCTTTCAATCTACAAGGCACATTATTCAATCGATACTCCGATTCTCCTGTTCGGTATAGTATTCTTGATATAGTAAGAGTACTATATTCACTGGCAATAATTCCCTTATCATTATCAAAAGTTAAAGAAACTTCCGCCATTCCGCCCTGCTTACGCTTTTTAGTACCATTAAAAATGATATTCGTCATTTTTTCTAAGCGAAGTTCTTTACTTTTTTGTTCTCCTAAAACCCATCGAATAGCATCAACAATATTCGATTTTCCGCAGCCATTAGGTCCAATAATACCTGTAACATCATCATTGATATTGATAATCGTTTTATCTGCAAAACTCTTAAAGCCCTTTATTTCTAATTGTGTAAGTTTCAATTTAGTATCGTCTTAATTTTTTAAGGATGTAAAAATACCATTTTTTTAATACTATACGAACATCTGACGATGATTTGAATGAGTTTATCAAATTTTAACGATCAAAACAATTATGATTGTTATATTGGTACTAAAATTCTAAATCTATGGAAAATAATAATCCTATTCTCGTTCGTTTATTCCTTGTTATTTTAGCATATCTTGGAATCAAATACCTTGTTCCTAATGGAAATACCATTTTATATCCTATCAATTTATTAGTTACTTTTTTACATGAATTTGGTCATGCTATGGGAGCGATCCTTACAGGAGGCAGTGTTGAAGATTTGAATATTCGTGCAGATAGCAGTGGTTATTGTAAATCTTTAGGGGGTAATATTGCTGTTATTCTTATGGGAGGATATATTGGAAGTGCTATTTTTGGAAATTTACTCTTCTATTTTGGAACAAAAAAACCCAATTATGCTAGAATTACTCTGATTGTTCTTTCTTGTGCGATGCTTTTTGCATCATTATATTGGTACACCACTCCCTTTACAACAGGTTTGCTCATTGCTTTTTCAGTTGTTTTTATTCTTTTAGCTTATTATACCGATTTTTCAAGTTATATATTAATGTTTATTGGTTTGGCTAGTATTCTTCATATTATAGATGATTTTAATGTTGGGCCTTCTTCTGATTTAAAGAAATATACTGAAGTATTTGGTAATGTTATTCCTCAACATGTTTGGATGTATATTTGGCTTGGTGTTGTTATCGTTTTAAGTCTTTTAAATGTTCGATTTATCTTAAAAGGAACATTTAATCAAAAATATTAATTGAGGAGGCAGCAAAAATAAAATCTAACCGTTTTATGTATATCAATTATGATAATGATCTATCTTTTTATAGATATTTTAAAAATATTTTGGTTTACAATTTGTAAGGTTGGTTTAAAGTCCGTACTTCGTAGTACGGACTTTTTTAATTCTAGCTGTTGCTGCAACAGATCGAGAATTAAAGCCGTTCTACTTATAATGTTTAATATTTATCAAACTTAATTGTAATCCATGAAGTATTTTCATTTACTTTCATTTGTTATTTGTTCTTCTTTCATTATTCATTCTTGTACTTATACACAAAAAGTTACAGATGGGGCAACTGCTTATCAACTCAAACAATATGCTGTAGCTGCTCCGATGTTAGAAAAGGAATTTAAGAAAAATAAAGATCTTAAAGAAAAGGGGAAATTAGCATTTTTAGCGGCTGAATCTTATGATAAAATGAATCAAAGCGAAAAAGCCCTTGAATGGTATAAACTCGCTTATGATAATCAATATGGCAAAAAAGCTCTTGGAAAATATGCTTTTCATTTGAAAAAAGCAGAAATGTATGCAGAAGCAGTCAATGCTTTTGTAGATTTAGGGGCTTTAGAAGGAGATGGAAGGGCGTATCTTTCTGAAATTAATATTTGTGAAAAGGCAATGCAATGGAAAAAAGAAGAAAATGATAATGAATATCAAGTAGAGATTGCTGGTTTTAATTCTGAAAATGCTGATTATTCTCCTACACAATATGAAGGGAATAAAATTGTTATTTCTTCTGATAGACCTAATAGTGAAGGAGATGATGGTTATAAATGGACAGGAAATGCTTTTTCTGATTTATACATTGTAGATACAAATTCTGATGAAGTAAGTCCTTTTGATGGAATTATCAATTCAAAATATAATGAAGGTACTATTGCTTTCAATTCCTCCTATGATGAAATCATTTTTTCTCGTTGTGGTACAGGAGAAGATCAAGATGATTATTGTAAACTTATGATTTCTAAAAAAACCGATGGAGGTTGGTCTGAACCTAAAATTTTATCTTTTGTACTGGATCAAATTAATTATGCACATCCTGTTTGGAGTAGTGATGGAAAAACATTATTTTTTGTTTCAGATCAAGAAAGCGGTTGGGGAGGTTTTGATATTTATACCGTTACTCGTTCTCAATCTGGTTGGGGAGAACCTAAAATTTTACCCTCTACAATCAATACTGAAAAAGATGATATGTTTCCTTCTTTTGATGGAGATACATTGTATTTCGCTTCAGAAGGAAAAGCAGGAATGGGAGGTTTAGATATTTTTAAAACTTATCAAAAAGAAAATAATGAATGGCTTACACCTGAAAATTTAAAAGCTCCTATCAATTCTGGTGAAGATGATTTTGGTTTCATTGTTACAGAAACTCATCCTAAAACAAATATGCAAAAGGGATATTTTTCTTCTGCTAGAAAAGGAGGAAAAGGAAATGATGATATTTATGCCTTTTCTAAAAAAATACCTGAACCAGAAATTATTCCAGAACCTATTGACACTCCTATTGTTGTTGAACCCGATCCTATTCCAGAACCTAAAAAAGATATTATTTTAGAGGTGTATGTATATGGAAAAACTTATTCAAATCCTAATGATCCTAAAAGTGCTGTAAATGGAAAAACAGCTTTAAAAAATACTTCATTACAAATATCTTCTTCTATTCTAAATGATAGAGTAAAAACGGATGAACAAGGAAAATATTCTTTTAAAATTGAAGAAAAAATAGATTACCGTTTCTTTGTTTCACATGCTGAATATTTTTCAAAATCTGCTGTATTTAGCACCAATACCCAAGGGGAAAAAGAAGTATATCGTTTAGAAATCGTTCTTGATCAAATATTTAGAAATGTAGAAATTAAACTTGATAATATTTATTATGATTATAATAAATGGGATATTCGAGAAGATGCAAAACCAACGTTAAATAAATTAGCTAATATTTTATTGGAAAATCCAAATATTCATATTATCTTAGGATCTCATACAGATTGTAGAGGTAAAGAAAAATATAACCAAGAGCTATCTCAAAAAAGAGCTCAATCTGCTGTAGATTATTTAGTAACGCGAGGTATAACTAGAAATAGATTACAAGCAACAGGTTATGGAAAATCTGCTCCTGTCACTCTCTGTGAATGTTCTAAATGCACAGATGAAGAACATCAATCGAATAGAAGAACTACTTTTAAAATCGTAAATTAAACAACAATGAATATGATTCTAAAAAATTATTTTACCCTAATTTTTATCGCAGTTTTTAGTTTCTCTTTTACTGCTAATATTTCCTCTCAAATTAAACCAGTTATAATAGATCTTGGAAATAAAGAAAAGAAAAATGATCCTACTTATGAAGAATATTTTGAAATAACCGATTGTGAATTTGAACCTGGTGCTCCTGCCATGTATTTATTGGATGAGCAGGAATCGAAAGTCTATATAGATCATACAAAACGGCAATATTTTTATTCTTTAAAAAGACATGTCAAAATAAAAATTTTAACAACTGAGGGTTTAGAATACGCGAACTTAGAATTACTTTCTATTAATGATAAAGATGATAAATTTCTTAATTTCAAAGCGATAACAGTCAATCAAGAAAATGGGGAAATAGTCATAGAAAAAGTAAATAAAGACGATATTATTGAAGAAAAAATAAAAAAGAAATCTCATATTAAAAAAGTAGTAATGCCTAAAGTGAAAGTAGGTTCTATTATAGAATATTCTTATGAAAAAATTTCACCAGGTATTTCATTTATTGATGATTGGAAATATCAGAAAGAAATACCTGTTTTAGTATCAAGAATGATTTTTAAGAACGAATTAAATTCTAGTTTCGCACATTTTAATTATATTTCAACATCTTTTAGAATTTCAGGTAATAAATCAATTGAATATAGTGAAACATATGATTCATCTTTAGGAATAAGAGAAGTTAAAAATATTCCATCTTTTAAAAAAGAAGAATTTGCTTTACCTGTATCTGAATATATAGGGAAAAATGTTCATTTACTTTCTAGCATCCGAGATTTTACAAATCTTAAAACTGATACTATTTTAATTGATTATCAAGATCTCAATAAATTAATCTTAGAAGGAAAATATTTTAATTATTATTTGCACAAAAAAAATAAAATTCTTTCTAATCTAAACATAGATAAAACAAAAGATGATTTTGATAATTATGAAGAATATGTAAAATATATTATCAAAGAAATACAAAATAAAATTGACTGGAATGAAGATGATTTTTTTATTCCAGAAAATACTCCAAAAGAATTATTAGAATTTAAAACGGGAAATGTAGCTGATTTGAATTTGTTATTAATTGCTGCTCTAAGAGAAGCCAAACTTAGAGCTTATCCTGTTCTTTGTAGTACAAGAGGTCATGCTAGATTAAAAAATGAATTACCCAGTTATTCTGATATCAATTATTTAATTTGTGCTTTAGAATTAGACGGTAAATTTATTTTATTAGATGCTACTGCAAAAAATCTTCCTTTTGGTAAATTACCTCCAAGAATTTTAAATGATAAAGGTTGGCTTATACATAAAGAAAAATATCAATGGATTCCTTTACAAACAGATGATAATATTGGTAAATCTACTTATTTTTTAAAATTAAAAATAGAAGATGATGAAATAAAGGGAGACTTCAAAACTAAAATAGAAGGCTATTCTGCTTATCATCATTTTGAAGAGGAGGAAAAAGAAGGAGAAGGAAATAAAAACGATGACGATGAGGACGAAGAAGACGATGATAATCCTTTAAAAGATTGGAGTATTGAAGATGTAGAAATTAAAAAAGAAAAAATAGATCAACCTATTATTACTTCTTCTATCATAAGTAAAGAAATAGAAGATGAAGATATGATTTATTTTAATCCTATTATTATTCCTCCTTTCAAAGAAAATCCTTTTACAGAAGAAGAAAGAATTTCTTCGATTGAATTTCCTTATAAAACTAAATTCTCGTATGTCTTAAGTTTAGAAATACCTGAAGAATATGAGGTAGAAGAAATACCTGAAGAATTAAAAATATCTAGTTTTGACAAAGGAATTATTTATACTTTTTCAGCGAAAAAAATGAGCAATAAAATTAGTGTAACTTCTTCTTTTATGATCAATAAAACTTCTCATCCAAGAGGTTATTATCCTTCAATCAAAGAGGTATTTTTTAAGATGATTAAAAAAAATGAAGAATTTATTATTTTAAAGAAAAAATAAGAATGATGAAAAACAACTTTATCCTATTATTAGTATTTTTATTCCCTCAATTCATTTCTGCACAATTAGAATATAATGTTGCTTCTATACCCGAAGAATTAAAAGAAGATGCAGAAGCTGTAGTTAGATATTCTTCAACAGAATGGAAAGTAATTTCCATGAAAGAAGCTTTGCAAAAAGAACATGAAGTCATTACTTTATTAAATGATAATGCTGAATATTTTAATCAAATTGTTATTTTTTATGATGATTTTTCTAAAATAAATAATGTTCAAATTAAAGTATATGATAAAATTGGAGCAGAGGTATTAAAATTAAAGGCAAAAGATTTAATTGATATTCCTTTAAATGATGGATTTTCTGTTGCAACAGATAGTAGAGTTAAAACTTTAGATGTATCAGAATTAAATTTCAATTATCCATATACTATTGATGTATCTTATGAAATTAAACACAAAGGTTTATTAGGAATACCGAGTTGGCATCCTGTTCCTCGTCCAAACGTAAGTGTAGAAAAATCAGAATTAATTGTAAAATCGGTAAAAGGATATGAATTTAAATTCAATGAAATTCATATTGAAAAAAAAGAAAGTACAGAAGAAAGTAATATTTGGGAAGTCACAAATATTAAGGCATTAGATACTGAAAAATTAATGCCTAATTGGGATTTTAATTTACCTCAAGTAAAAATTGCTCCTGTAGAATTTGAAATCGAAGGATTTAAAGGAAATACTCGTTCTTGGGATGAAATTGGAAGATGGTATAATCAACTTTTAAATAAAACAGAAGGACTTTCTGAAGAAGAAAAAAAAGAAATACAATCTTTAGTCAATGACGAAATGACTTCCTTGGAAAAAATAGAAACTATTTATTCTTTTTTACAAAAAAATACACGTTACGTTAGCATCCAATTAGGAATTGGAGGTTGGAAACCATTTGATTCAAATTTTGTTCATGAAAAAAAATATGGTGATTGCAAAGCTCTTACTTATTATACAAAAAATATGTTGGAAACCATTGGAATTTCATCACATTATGTTTTAGTTAATGCTGGAGATGATGCAGATGATGTCAATGTAGATTTTCCTTCTATGCAATTCAACCATGCCTTTTTATGTGTACCCAATGGTGCTGATTCTATTTGGTTAGAATGTACAAGTCAAACCGTTCCTTTTGGACATTTAGGAACCTTCACAGGAGATCGTCATGTATTATTAATTTCTGAAGATGGAGGAAGTATTGTAAAAACACCCCATTCAGAAAAATCAAATAATAAAATTTTAGGAAAAAATAATATTACAGTTGCTCCTAATGGAGATATTACAGGAAATATTAAAAATAAATATTTTGGAATTGAATATGACGAAAGCTATTTTAGTGCTTTATTATTACAAGCAAAAAGAGAGCAAGAAGATTGGATAAAATATTCTTTTCCTATTGAGGATTTCAAAATCAATGATTATTCTTTTTTAAAGAATACAGATTTTACTACTTCTAGTCATCTAGGAGAATTAAATGTAGATTTTTCTGCTAGAGAATTTTGTGCTGTTGTAGGAGAAAGAATGTTTTTCAAACCTATTTATATAAAATTAGGGCTTCCAAATTTTTCAAAAGCAGAAAGAAAATACGATTTTGAGTTAAGTAATTCTTTTATTAATGAATATGAATATACTTATACTATTCCTGAAAATTATAGTATCGAAAAAAATATAAAAGAACAAAAAATAGAAACTGAATTTGGTACTTTCTTGTTAAAAGCAAAAGTAGAGAATAATCAATTAATTTATTCTTTTACTTTAGAAATTAATAAAGGTATTTATCCTCCAAATAAATTTGAAGAATTTGCTAAATTTATTAAATCTGTAAAAAAGATAAATAATAAAAAAGTCGTCTTACTAAAAAAGCCTTAAATATTTTCTTGAATATTAAAATTAATTAATTTTTGCAGCAACAAAAACGGGAAAAATTTAAAAAGTAAAAGTGACAATTAATTGTCATTTGGATTTGTAATTTTTCCTTTTACAAACATATTTAGAATAAATAAAATAGACATAAACATAGCTAAACGTCCAACCATATCTCCCATTTTTGAATAATAGGTAATATTATTATTTAATTGTATGGTATTTTTAATTGCAATATCTTCTCCATATTTTGTTGCTTGAATAACATCTCCTTTTTGATTAATAAAACAAGAAGAACCTGTATTTGCTGCACGAGCAATACTTCGTCTAAATTCAATAGCACGTAATTTTGAAAATGCACGATGTTGAATATAACCATCTGTTTTTCCCCACCAAGCATCATTCGTTATAATAGCAATAAAATCAGCTTTATTTTTAATATAACCTCTCATAAAATGTCCGAAATTTTGTTCGTAACAAATAACTGGAGCTGCATTTCCTTTTTGAGAAGTAAAAACTTCTCTATTTTTTTGTGTAACAAATCCATGCAAAGAACCTCCCATGTTTGAAATGAGTGGTTCTAAAAATTTCAAATATGAACTAAAAGGAATAAATTCAGGGCCTACCACTAATTTTGATTTTTTATACATTTGTTTTTTTCCTTCTCCAATTTGAAATGCAGCATTATAAACATGATAATAAGACGTATCATTTAAAGAGATTCTTTTTCTTGTAGTAGAAAGATGTTCATTGCCTTCTTTCCATGTTTTATATCCTGTAAATCCTGCAATAATTTTTAAATTAGGATATTGCATATTTGTGGTTAAAGAAAAATTTCTAGTAATTTCATTTAAATCAAAATAATTTTCATTAAATCGATCAAAAGTAGATTCTGGAAAAATTAAATAATCGGTGAGTGTATCTAATTTTGTTCCGATTAATTCATAAGATTTATTTAAAACATCTTCATTAGAAATGGTTCCTTGTTCAAAATGAGGTTCATAAT
>JAHDII010000104.1 GCA_020630895.1 Saprospiraceae bacterium | reverse complement strand
TTTTAATAATTCCATTTTTGATATCATCCAAGTACCGTTTAAGTTCTGTTCTTACTTCAGGAGCTAATAACATTACTCCAATGATATTAGGAAATATCATCGCAAAAACCATAGCATCAGAAAAATCAGTTACATTGCCTAATGTTGCTGCTGAACCAATGACTATAAATAAACAGAATAATACTTTATAAACTACATCACTTGTTTTACCTTTTCCAAATAAATATTTCCATGCTTGTAATCCATAATAAGACCAAGAAAGCATTGTTGAAAATGCAAATAAAACTACGGCAATTGTTAAAATATATTCAAAACCTGGAAGTGTTCCACTAAATGCTCTTGAAGTTAAATCAACACCATTTAAACCTTCTGCATTAATATAATTTCCTGTAACAATAATCACTAAAGCAGTCATTGTACAAATCACTACTGTATCAATAAATGGTTCTAATAAAGCTACAATTCCTTCAGATGCAGGATATTTTGTTTTCACTGCTGAGTGAGCAATTGCAGCAGATCCGACACCTGCTTCATTAGAGAATGCGGCTCTTTTAAATCCTTGAATTAATACACCTATAAAACCACCTGCAACTGCTTCAGGAGAAAATGCTCCTTGGAAAATTAATCCAAAAGCATTAGGTATAGCTCCTGCATTTGCAAATAAAATAATGAGTGCTGCTGCTACATAAATACCTGCCATAAGTGGTACTACTTTTTCAGTAACAGAACCAATTCTCTTAATTCCTCCAATAATTACGATACCCACTAATACCATAATGATAACGCCAAATACTACTTTAGCTAATCCAGCATCCATTCCTAAGAATGTTAGTGTTTCTCCAGAACCTGTTCCAAAAGTGTTGATAAATTGAGAAGCTGCTTGGTTCGCTTGGAACATATTTCCTCCACCAAAAGAACCACCTACACACATAATCGCAAAAAAGACGGCAAATATTTTACCTAAGTTTGCCATTCCTTTGGCTTTAAGTCCTTTACTTAAATAGTACATTGGTCCACCATAAACAGTACCATCAGGTCCTATTTCACGATACCGAACACCAAGGGTACATTCTACAAATTTAGATGACATTCCTAATAGTCCTCCTATAATCATCCAAAAAGTAGCACCTGGTCCTCCCAAAGCAATAGCTATGGCAACACCTGCTATATTTCCTAGACCTACAGTGGCTGAGAGTGCTGCTGTTAATGCTTGGAAGTGTGTCACTTCTCCTTCTTCTGCTCCTTCAACACGAATGGTATCTGGATTATCTCCTTCATTCACATTAGCAAAATCAGGATCTGTAGAAATAGAGGGAGAATCATATTTTCCTCTTACAGTATCAATTGCTAATTTAAATTTAGTAATATTTACAAACTTGAAATAAAATGTAAAGAATAAGGCACCACCTAATAAAACAATCAATACAATAGGTAATTGAATAGAATTAGGTTTGAATTGATAGCTACTCCCTTCTTTTGGATTTGCTTTAGAATAATTGACCGTAAATTTTCCTTCTTTAATTTCAACTTCTTTACCTATTGGAAATTTATTTTTATATTCATAAGTATCCCCTTTATCATTTTTATATTCATAAGATATTATGTATTGATTTTCTTCAGCAGGAGAAATATTATAAGTATGTCCATTAGACAAAAATTTACTTTTCCAGTTGGGAATAATTTCATAAGGACTTTCTTTTGAAGGGGTATAATAGGTTAATGTTTTTTTATCATCTCCTTCTCCCTCTGTTTCTACTCTATAATGATCTACTGTATTCATTAATGGAATAGAAAAGAAGACCGTTTTCATTGCAAACTGGGTAACAGGAGCAAATCCATTATTGATTTTTTCATCTATTCCTAATTTTTTAGCCTTTTTGAGTAAGGTAACTTTAGGCCATTCCTCTGCTTCTGCTGCTGCCACTTTAGCTAAAGAATCTTGAATGGCTTGAGCAATAGAATCTTGGGTAGTTTGGGGAATAGAGTCTTGATCTTGTGCTTGAATATTAGATACAAAAACAAAAGATAGTAATAGTATTAATGTCCTCATCATGATTTTCATGTAGTGAAGGATTTTTGGTTAAAAAATAAAGCCTTTAAGGTATGGACTTATTTATTAATGACAAAGCAGATTCACTAAAAATCAGATTATAGGATAAAATTATATCCTATAATACTTATAATTTTAAAAATTCAGATATAGAAATTGTTTAAAAATAAGTTATTTGAAGACTACTTTGGCAAATTTATACTTCCTCAATTTTTCTCCATAGATGATCATTTCGTTCTTTTTGTTTTGTTTACAAACTTTTGGGCGAGTTAAAATTCCTTCTTCACGATTAGAAAAAAGAGGATATTTTGTAACGCTTCCATTAGGTTTAACTTCTGCTAAAGTTACAACAGATCTCGTTCCATTAAATGAATGAATTTTATTTGTTTTTTTATCTGTACCAAAATTTTTAGGGTTGTCATTAAAAACGAAATAAATTGCTTTTGATGTTACAGCTACAGCATAAGAAGAAAAATATCCGCCGTCATTGAGAGTGATTTGTCTTTTAGGAATATGAGAAGCCCAATCTATTTCTCCTTTGGGATTAATATTGACCACAATAATATCATTATAATAATATCTTCTTTGTGTTCTCGTTCTCCAATATCCCTGAATATCTCGATATTGAGAAGTTTCTATTTTAATAAAAAATTGTTCTGCAACTAAAACGGCTCCTCCATCACTTCGTAAAATTAATTTATCTAAATTATAGCGATATAATTCTACTTGTTTTTTTTCATCATTTTGTTTTTCTGCTTTTTCTGCTCTTTTTTTATTTCGTTCAGACATTAATTCTGTTAAAAATTCAAAATCAAATTCTTTTAATCCTTGATTATAAACTTTACCTGTTGATTTATTAATTTTAAAAAAATAAGTTCCTCTAATACTAAATGAATTTCTATCTGAATAAAATCCTGCACAAACGGGATCTCCATTTTTTTGAATTCTAAATGTTAGGTCTGTAATAAATTTATCTTTTAAATTAATTTTATATTCTTTTACTTTTTCTCCTTCTTGGCTATAAGTCAGTAAAGTATATTGATATGTAGGTTTTCCATTTCTTTTTTTTCTCATTAAATCTTTTTGTATCAGACCTAATAAATATACATTTCCTTCTCGATCTATTCTGTATTGTTCTATTTCAAAACGTTGATCATCATAAGGTAATTGAATTTCTTTATTCCAAATAGGATTGAGTGATTTATCTAAGACTTTAATTTGATATTTTTCTTGTGCTTTTGCTTGGTAAGGCAATTGTCCTAGTACTAGAATTTTAGAACTATCTCTTGAAAATTCTAAATTAAAAGCACCTGAATTATATTGAGCTCTAAATGGAACTGAAGAAATAACCCGAATATCTTTTTCTAGTTTTAATGTTTTTTTATTAATAGTTTGAACAAAAAGAAAATTCATTTTTTTCTTTTTATTTCTAAAAGAAGTAAACAAATAAATTTGTCCTCCAATCATTTGAATATTCTCAAAAAATAATCTCTTTTTTTTATAAATTAATTTTATTTCACTTGTTTTCACAAGCTTCATTTTCGAATTATATTTTTCAACAAAAATGCTTCCTTCTTTAGATAATAATCCCTCTCCTATTCCTAAGCGTAAAGCATAAGAATAACGTTCATCATTTCCTATAAATTCTGTTAATATAGAACTCCTGGGTTCTTTATATTCTCCACTCCACTGAATTTCAACAGGTCCTCTTTGACTTAAAACAACTGTATTTGTTGTTGTTATAAAAAACAGGGGTAACAAAAATATAGCAAGCTTTTTCATTATCATATAAAATTAGAAATGAGATATAAACACAAAATTTATATCTCATTTTTTAAGAAAATTTGATTTTTATTTTATTCATCATCAATAATGGCATCATCAATGAGTTCATCTCCATCTCCATCTAAATCATCAAAACCTAATAACTTTCTACCATCATCTAATAATTTAGGATCTTTATTTTCTATTTTTCCAGTAATTTCTAAATCACCTATTTTTTTATTATTCGTTTTTTCTTTATCTTTTTTATCTAAATTATCCGCAATCTTTTCCATTTTACTAAAAAAGTCATCATGAGTATCAAAAAGGCTATCATCTAAATCAGAACCTTTTGTTTTTTTGATAGGTGCATCAGAATAATCTTTTAACTTTTCAGTTAAATCATCTACATTTTTATCTAACTTTTCCTTGGCTTCTTTTGCTTTAGGAATAATATCTTCCTTTATAATTTTACCTGCTTCTTTTGAACCTTCTTTAAAAAAACGACCTGTTTCTTTTAAAGAATCTCCTACAAATTCTCCTGCATCTTTTAATTTATCTCCTACAAATTGAGAGGTTTTTTCTAGTACATCTTTAGCTTTATCGCCCCATTCTTCAGCATCATTAAAGAACTTATCATATTTATTTTCCTCTTTCTTTTCCTCTTTTGGAGTATTATCGTCATTTTTCTTTTCTTCCTCGTTATCGTCTAAGAAATTTTTTAATTTATCATCCATGATTTTATGATTTAAATCTAATAATTGAGCTTTGTTCTGTATGCTCATCTATAAACAAATATATTGATATTTATAGCAATCTACAACTAAATGAAGTTTTAAATCATTGATTAGAACAAAAACAAGAGCATCTCTAAAATTTAATCTTGGTAACTTTATTGTTTTTGTTTTATTTTTCTATATCCTCGATCTCTCCAATATGCCAATACACTAAGTATTGTAAGTATAGCTACAGCATAATATACAAATGAGGGAATAGGTATAGGATCTCCTGCTGCATAAGAATGTAAACCGGATAAATAATAATTAACTCCAAAGTAAGTCATAATAACAGAAGCCCAACCAAAAAGTGTAGCAATATTATAAGCTAAAGGACCTCTTAGTCCTGGCCTAAATCTCATATGAAGAATAAAAGATTAGTATAGAATGCCCAAGTCTCTTTTGCATCCCATCCCCAATAGCGTCCCCAAGATTCGTTTGCCCATACACCACCAAGATAAGTTCCTACACTAATCATAAACAATCCAGCCATTAAGGTCATTTCGCTAATATACCCAAGTTCTTTGATAATTCGATTAACATTTTTCTCATTCTTTTGATTTCTAAGAACAATAAAAATTAAATTTAATACACCTATTATCGCTCCAAGCATTAAGAAGCCATAACTTCCTGCTTCTAAAGAAACATGAATCGTTAACCAATATGATTTTAAAACGGGTACTAAAGGAGTAATTTCTGGGTCTAACCAACTTAAACCTGCTACCATCATTATAGTGGCTGCTAGGGTACAAGTTGCTGTTAGTCCTCCTAAGGATTTTCTAGCAAACATAGCCCCTGCTAATACCGTTGTAAATCCAATATAAATCATAGATTCATAGCCATTACTCCAAGGAGCTCTACCTGAGACATACCATCTCAAGCCTAAACCAAACAAATGCATGAATACTGCTAAGAAAAATATAGATAATACAATGCGTTTTGCCCATTTCAAATTGATATTAGGTTTGAATACTGTCAAAAATAAAAGGCATAAAAAAGTAACAGCTAACAAACCATAAGTCATTCCTAAACGTCCAAAAACTCTCATATTATTCAGCATCAACTCTGCATTGATTTTTGTATTAGAAGGAATAACATCTGCTCCATATTTTAATTGATAATTATCTAATTCTACTAATAATTTGTCTGGGATTGACCAATTACCATCTATATATGCTTTTTGTATGGCTGGCACATAAGTAGAATAAAAATTCCAAGCATAAGTTTCACCCACTCCATGCATCGGTTTTACAGGAGTAGTCCATAAATTATTATTATCATTAGGAACAGGAAAGCTTTTAAAGAAGCCCCCATTAAAAACCATTGCACAAATATTGATTTTTTCATCTAATTTGAGCATATCTTTTTCAAATACTCCCCTATCTTTCTTAGGAGTATTGTAAGCATCTCTAATATATTCTTGTAATTTATATTTTCCTTCTATATCAAAAAAGTCTTTATATGCTGCTAAATCTCCTTCAACAGGAATTAATTCTCTAGTATGTTTATGCTTTCCTATTTTTATCATAGGAACACTATACCAATTCTTTGGGTTAACAGTCATTCCCAATATTACTTGCTCTGGAGATAGTCCATTTATTTTAGTTTTACGAGATAATTTTCTTAGTATTTCAGAACAATAAGTATCCATGGGTTTCATTCTTCCCTTATGGTCTTGCATAATGGTTTTACCAAATTTTTCAGCATGTTCTATACTTACTACATTTAGTGGTTTGGGCGTTTTAGCATCTATCCCATTCGACATGACCATAAATAAAAGCAATGCACTTATTGTAGCTGCTTTTCGAGATTCTGCAAGTTTAGCAGACAATTGTCGGAATCGACTCTTTTTATTTACAAAAGAAAGAAGCATTCCCAATGTAAGAATTCCATAACCAATGTAAGAAAAGAGAGTCCCCCAAAAATCATGGTTAACACTTAGATAAGTTCCTAATTCGTCTTGGTCAAAGGAAGATTGAAAAAATCGATAACCACCATAATTCAGTATATTATTCATATAAATTCTTTCTTCTCTGTTTATATTATATCTATTATCAAGGAGTGTTACTTCACTTTCATAAGAAGAAGCATTATCTGTTCCTGGATATTTTTCTAAAATAAATTTTCTTAATTTTAATGCAAAAGGTAGATAAATAGGTTTTGCTCCATAAGAAATGGCTATACTTATATCTTCAAAAGGAAATATTTTTGCTCTTCCTTTTGCCCCTTTCATTCCAAACAAATATCTTTCTACAGATTGTCCATTATGAGTTACTTTTATTTTTAAAGCACTCCTACTATTACTTGCCATTTTAATATCCGAAGAATATATTTTTCTTTTTCCTTTGAGATGAAAATTAGCAAAAACAAAACTTCTTTGACCATCAGAATACAAACTTCTTAATGCAAGCGGATAATATGTACCAGGAATTAATGTATCTTTTTCTTGAGTAGCCATAACCATTTGGGTATAGGTTTTATCTGCTTTGAAAAAAAGCTGCTCGTCTTCATATTTTATATTGAACGCATCGGGCATTTCTATCTCTGAAAAATTGAATAATGTTCCTCTTATTCTTGATTCTTGCCCCTGTTCTAAAAAATATTCTTCTCTGCCATTTGCTCCACCAATAACGATATTAATAAGTGGTTTTCCATTTTCGTCATTTTGAATCTTTTCTTTTGGATTAGGAATAAACTCTAGTACTTCTACATCTATTTTTTTATTTCCCAATAAATAATTTTCCTTAAATTTATTATTTCCCAAAGAAGCAAATAATACGGGTTCTGAAAAATCAAATGATGCTCCTGTACTCATTTTAGCTTGAAAACTAAGATGTTCATCTGAGGAAAGGAAAAAATTAGAAGATTCACCTTCTCTAATATGCATCATTCCTTCATGGCTCACATATCTAGTAATTCCTGCACCAAAAAGAATAATAATCATAGAAGCATGAAAAGCAAAAGTAGCCCATTTCCTTTGTTGTAATAATCTAAAACGAAAAATGTTTACTACAATAGAAATACCAAATAATAAAAGTAATAATTCAAACCACTTTGCCTTAAATATTACTTTTTGTGCAGCACTTGTTCCAAAATCATTTTCAATAAATGTTGCTACTCCAATTGCTATTGCAAATAAAATCATGTACAGCCCTGCAGCTGATGTAGAAAATAATTTAAAAAATATTTTTTTTAGCATTCCCACGAAAAAGTATGAATTAATGATATAAAATAATATGAATTAGGGTGATTAAAGAATCACTTTAGTACTGCTCCTTCCATAATGATGTCATATTTATATCCTGCACCAAAATCTCGATCTAATGAAATGGTACCTTCTAAATTTACCAAGGCTCCTAAAGATATTACTTCATTTGTTGTAACCACAAGATTTTGTCCTGAGCCATCAGAAATATGTACCCAATTTCTATTCATAATATTAGGGTTAAGTTTTACACACTTCCCTGTTATTTTTATATGTTTATTAGCATATTTATCCTTTTGTTGAATGATATTACTAATTTTTACAGCTCCTTCGGCTAAATTAATATTGGAGACATCTATATCCACCTTTGGACTTGTTGAAGAAGTAGGAGTTGTACTTGTTTTTTTACCTGAAGCATCAGATATTCCAGATACTAGATATACTTTATCAAAAATTCTATCATATTCTTGGCTATAGAAATTTCTTTTTAAAATTCCTCCTTGAAAAGTATATGTCTCCCCTATAGTTATCTCTCTTTTTAGAATAGCTATCCAATATTCTTCGTTATTTTCTTCCACTCTCAAATAAGAATATTTTGAAGTATTTAATACTTCTTTTACAACGATTTTATGTAATGTATTAGCTTCTGAATTGGCATTGCTATTCTTTCCATTAGGATCTGATACTAAATTTTGACTAGTAGAAACTTGATCATTATTAGCAGAAATAACCTTAGGTTTTTTATCACATGAAATAAAAAAAGAAAAAAGAAAAATATTTAATATGATGAATTTCGAATTGTTTTGAAACATGAAAAATGAATTAAAATCTGTAAATTAATTTTGTATTAAATCTGTGGTTTGTTTGGGGAGTGTTTTTATCAAAAACACCTTCATAATATATATGTAAATTGAACGATTTAGCTAAAGTAAATGACAAATCCAAACCTCCAATATGTTGTTGAGTACCAGACTCCGTAGCAGTATAAGTAAAATCTACATATCTATAACTTATTTCTCCTCTGATACGCTTTTTTAATAGTTGTTTGGAAAGCCTTGCTCCATACACAAAACTTCGTAAATAATCTGTTTCTAAAAAGGTAAAATTGAATGTGCTATTGGCTTTTATATAAGGAACGTTTCTGAATGTTAGATTAGTATTTATGTTGCGTGAATTGTTGGTATTATTTGCTTGAAAACGCAAACCTGCTGAAGCAGTCCATGTAATATATTTCCATGGACGAGCTACAAATCCAAAACGAATTCCTTGTCTTGTTTCATCTTCTAATAATTGATCTATAAAACTCTTATAACTTTCATAATAAATAATATTTCTACGATTATCATAAGAGGCAGAAATCCTAAAATTCTTAAATGCTCTATAATTTAATGAGACATATAAACTTGCTAATTTATTAGCAGAAGCTGTTATCGTATCACTCAGATTTTCAAATAAATCAACTTCCATAGATGAAAATAAATTTAAATTTTTTGCTAGTTCAGATTGGTGTTGTATAAATAAATATCGTCTATCTACAACTCCTTTATTTCTTTGTTCCATAAATCCCAAAGTAGTTTGCAAAAGTCGTTTACCTTTTTGTGGACCCAGTCCTACAAATGCACCATATTGGAATAAATTAAAATCGGGAGCATAAGTTAATAAGTTGGGGCGAAAACCTGCTATTGCTCCTAATTGAATACGATTGATAGATTTCTCAAATTGTAGTCCATCTATTGCTCCTACACTAGAAAATTTAGGATTAATTTTTCTTCCTAAAATTAATTTTGTTGTTTTATTAATATCATATTTCCCATACAAATAATATACTTTTAATGCTTCTGCAATGTTAGTAACAGGTTCATTTATAGCATGATGAAAATTGATATAAGACGCTACCGAAAACTTGGAATCTTTAATATTATCTCCTCTAAAAAAGAAGGTATATCGCATTCGTGTCCGATTTCGAAAATCGGATATATTACTATAAGAGGCTAGAGAAATTCTTCCTTTTATTTTTTGAGGAGTAGAGATTTGTCCTTCTTCGTTCTTATCCTTGTCTTTAGATTCATCATCTTTTGTAGTATCTACATTTACAGGCTCTGTATTGGTAGGTTTTTCATCTTTGGGTTCTTCTTTTTTTTCTTTAATTCTTGCTACTAATTTATCTCCTTTTTTAAATGTATGATTATTCA
>JAHDII010000103.1 GCA_020630895.1 Saprospiraceae bacterium | reverse complement strand
TTACTTTATGGCTTTCTTCTTGAATGTGCAACCCTAATTTTACAATTGGATATTTTAGGATGTTCTAATAACCAATTAGCGAGAGGTGCCGTTACTTCATTTTCTACAGCTCGTTGAAGAGGTCTAGCACCATATCTTTCATCAAACCCTACTTGTTTTAAATAATTTAAAATTCCTTCTTCAAAAAGAAGTTCAATATTATTTTTTATAAATCCTTCTCTTTCTTTTAATTCAGATAATTCTTTTTTAGTAATATTTAAAATATCATTTTCTTTTAATGAATTAAACATTACAATTCCATCTATTCTATTAATAAATTCTGGTCTAAAAAAATTAGAAATTGCAGAATGATATCGCACTTCTTCGCCTTCTGTATCCGTAAAGCCCAAAGAATGTTGATTTGTAGAACCCAAATTAGAGGTCATAATAATAATCACATTTCTAAAATTAGTAATTCTACCATAAGCATCTACTAAACGTCCTTCATCAAGCACGGTTAATAGTGCATCAAAAACTGAAGGGTCTGCTTTTTCTACTTCATCCAATAATAAAACAGCAAAAGGTCTTTCTCTTACTTCTTTAATTAACTTTCCTACATTTCTTCCTACTCCAATTAATTGAGTAATTTGTCCAGGATAACGAAACTCGCTCATATCAATTCTAATCAAAGGAGTTTTCTTTTGTCCTTTTCCAAAGAAATAATCGGCTAAAGCTTTAGCAGAAGCTGTTTTTCCTACTCCAGTAGGTCCTGCAAAAAGCATAGTTGTTATAGGCTTAGAAGGATTATTTAGTCCTGCTTTATAAATTTTAACGACTTCAGATAAACGTTCAATGGCATTGGGCTGTCCCATTATTTTAGATGAAAACCATTCATGAAGTTCTTCAGTATCTAATTTTAAATCATCTCTTAAAAATAATTCGGGTAAACCTGTTCTTTTAGAAAATTCTTTTACAATATCCTTTTTTGTAATTTCTGTGGATTCATTTAATCTAGCTTCATTAATAGCACCACTTAAAAAACGAACCGCTTTACCTGGAAATTTTTCATAAGGGTAATATCTTAATAATAATCGATATGCTAATTCTAAAGAAGATTTTTGAATTTCAATTTTTAAATTTTGAGAAGAAAAAGCAGCAAATTTTTCGAGTATTTTATAAATATTAGCTTCTGGCAATTCTTTAATATGAATAACCTTAAAATTTTCTACAAAACCAGGTAGCATTCTTCTCATGCTATCTAATTGAGCAGGACTTACTTCTCCTACTAAATGCAATTTCCCCTCTCTTAAAAAAGAAGTGAAAAATGAAGCAATACTATCTTCAGGACCTTGTCCTCCCATCAATAACAATCTAGAAATATCTTCTACCCACAATATTCCATTGACATATTGAAGTTCTTGAATCAAACTTTCGCATTTTTGCTCCCATTCTCCTAAATATTTAGAACTTGCTGTAATGCGTTGAGGCATAATTCTCCAAAAAGTTAAATCTCGCCCTTCTTTTTTTGTTTTTGTATTTAATTTTTTAAAGGCTTGTTTTAGAACTGAACTTTTTCCTGTTCCAGATTCTCCTACCACCAAAATATTTGCACTTTCATTAAGAAGTCTATCAGCAATATCTTGTACTACTTTCTCTTGTTCCCAAGCTGCTTCGGGAAAAGTAGAAATTCGTTTTCTTTCTGCTTTAGAATAAGGATATTTTTCAGCAAAACGAGATAAATTCTTATATGTTTTTTGATAATTATTATTTCCCCAATTATAATCTCTATCGAAATTTACTTTTAATGTCACTACATCTAAAATAGGTTTTTGGTATAAAAATAATCTATTTATATTTTCAGGAGAAAGCCTATTGAGTACATTAGTCGCAAAATGAGTGGCTAAAGATTTGAATTGTTTCGTATCATAATAATAAAAACTTTCATTCAAAAAAGGGAAAAAACATTCATAATATCCGCTATCATTTTCTCCATAAACAGCAATTACAGGAACTTTTAAAGTTGTAGGCAATGGATATTGGCTTCCATCTTCTCTATAAGTTGGTCTTACTTTTACATCAAAAATTTTCAGTTTTGGCTCTATAACATTGGTATAAGGGTAATCATCTTCTTTCTTATATTTTCGAAATAAATAATCAGATATAGAATTTTTAAGGCTTTTGATATCTTTTTCTACTACCTGATAATTCGTTCCAACTAAGATTCCTAACCAAGATTCTTCGGTTAATTGACAACAAAGTAAAGGATATACAAGTTTTTCCATATTTAATTGAATTGATCACAAAATACAAAGATGTATTGTAAAAACCGAACTTCTATGAAGTTCGGTTTTTAAGTATTAACAAATAGTTTAGAAAATAGTGAAAATTTTAGTAATTCATTATGAATATTGGAACTAATAATGTCTTAAATTGGTTATAATTAATAGATGAACGAATATAAAACATATCTTTCTCATTTTTTGAGATAATTTTATAAAACATTAAAAATCAGTTGATTAAATCGACTCAAAAAGGTAATGTCCTTATTTGAGATAGTAACCATATTTTTTCACCCTAAAATTTTAATATCATGCAAAAATTAGAATTCAATATGAGAACAAAGGTGGTTATGGTTCAGCCTAATACTATAACACCTGGAAGAGCTCCAAGTGAAACACAGACCAATCCTCGCAGAAATAGTGATATTTCAGAAGAAGGAAGACAAAGATAATTTTAACATTAAAAATATAATTAAAGGGGCAAATTTTGCCCCTTTAATTTTTTAATTTTTAAAATTAAATGAAAATGTCACAATATTTTCACCTATTTAATAGTCTTTAATTCTATATATACTTTGAAAATTACTTTACTTATACATTTATTTTTAATAAATTTGTATCAATTCTATATTTGAATTGCATAAAATTTAATATTATGAAAAATAAAATAATTCTTAATATAATTATCAGCTTTCTTTTTATCCATACAATAAGTATTGCACAAACTGCTAATCTTTATATTGAATACAGTAGTTTATGTATGGATAGATATGAATTTAAAGAAAAAAGTACAGGAGAAAGAGTTCTTCATTATTATGCTTATGGAGAAGATCCCAATCAAAAGATAATTTTAGAATTAAATGATATGAATCAAGAAGCAAAATCTAAGCCTTCTTATATCATTAAATGTAGTGATGTTCGCTTTAATCAGTCTTTAATAGAACGTGTAAATTCTGGAAAAATTCAAATTTATATTGTTAATCCAGTTTATAACGGTTATGCTGTTTCTGAAGTTAAAAATGTAGGTTTATATCAAGCCAATGATCAGCAAATATCTTATGAATCATTTGAATATGACTT
This sequence comes from Saprospiraceae bacterium, assembly GCA_020630895.1. Classification (GTDB taxonomy): domain Bacteria; phylum Bacteroidota; class Bacteroidia; order Chitinophagales; family Saprospiraceae; genus JAHDCE01. Next base: position 6,815 of record JAHDII010000103.1, on the reverse strand, counting down.
TTCATATAATAAAAATGAATATAATCCTGGTAAAAATTTAGCTCAATCTTCTGCTTTATATGATATTATATACACCACTCAAAGCGATAATAATTGTTTAAAAGCTTATTCTTTTAGAAAATCTTCAAGCCATACTTGTGGAACTTTTAGTGATATTAGTATTTCTCCAAGTATTGGGTTTATTAATATGAAGGAAAAAAATAAAGATAATTTAGTTGTATCTCATTATGAATTGTATTCCATTAATGGTTTAGCTATTGATCGATATGTAGCGGCAAAATGTGGTACTTCAAATTCTACCACACCTGCTGTAACTACTACTACAAGTACAGTACCATCTGTTCCTAGTGTCAGTACGCCTAATACTTATAGCAATACAACAAGTGTACCTACACCTCCTGCTGTATCAACAACAGGAACAAATTCAAGACCTATAATTGCAGATGTACCTCGACCTAGTTCTACTACTCCTAATACAGTAACGACGACTACATCTTCTATTAATAATTATCCAGATTTCACTAATGGTATTCCTAGTGAATTTGCAACAAAAGGAGGAGATATTATTCCTTCTCCTAAAAAAGGATATTATATTGTTAAAAAAGATGAAACGTTATATTCTATTTCAAGGATAACAGGAATTAGTATTGAAAATTTAGCGATATGGAATCAAATTACTAATTATAAAAAGATTCCTGTTCATACAGAATTAAGACTTACTCCTCCTACTCCTAATATGTATAACACTTATGTACAAAAAGGAGGAAAAGAAGTATTTACACCTAAAGGTATAAGTACTCCTGTGGTAACAAGTACAAGTCCCAAGAAAATCAATCAAAAACCTTGTGATGTAAAAGCTGTAAAAGGAATTCATATTGTAACAGAGGGAGAAACAATTTATCAATTAGCAAAAAAATATGGCTATACTCCTGACAAATTTATGGAAATTAATGATTTGAGTACAGATATTATTTCTCCTTGTATGGCATTAAAAACATCTGATTGTTCTTGTGATGCTGATGTAACAAAAGAAATACCTGAAGAATTTTCTACAAAAGGAAGCGATAAAATTGAAATTCCTTCAGAATATGATTTGATAGCATTTTCTAAACTAGAAGAAGATTTAGCTCAAACCAATGGTTATATAGAACCTATTATTCATGTTTTACAAAAAGACGAAACCATTTATCAAATAGCAAAAGAATATAATGTTTCTGTTAAAAAAATTCTATTTTTGAATGATATTCAAGACCCAACCAAATTAAAAATAGGACACAAAATTAGAATTAAATAATACTAAAACTATTTTCTAATTAAATGGAACAAAAATCAATTCATCAATTTAGTGTAACTAATATTGATGGAAAACTAGTCAATCTAGAACAATACAAAGGCAAAGTTTTGCTTATTGTAAACACTGCTAGTCAATGTGGATTTACGCCACAACTAAAGGCTATGACAGAATTATATGAAGAATTCAAATCTGAAGATTTTGAAATTTTGGCGTTTCCCTCAAATGATTTTGCCAATCAAGAACCATTAGAAGGAAAAGATATTGCTCAATTTTGTATGCTTAAATATGAAGCAGAATATCCTATATTTGAAAAAATTCATGTAAAAGGGAAAGATGCTAATCCTCTTTTTCAATTTTTATCTAGCAAAAAAAAGAACGGAAATGTTAATTCTAAGCCTAAATGGAATTTTCATAAATATTTAGTTGATAAAAATGGAAAAGTCATAGATTATTTCCTTACTATTACATCTCCAACATCTAAGAGAGTTAAACAAAAAATAAGAAAACTTCTTTAATTCATGAAAATTGATATACTAGCTATAGGTGTACATCCTGATGATGTTGAGTTAGCATGTTCAGGAACACTATTACATCATATTGCCTTAGGAAAAAAAGTAGGTTTATTGGATCTTACTAGAGGAGAATTAGGTACTAGAGGTACTGCATCAACACGCGATGAAGAAGCAGCAAATGCTGCTAAAATAATGGGGGCAGAGTTTAGAATTAACCTAAATATGAAAGATGGTTTCTTTCAATATAATGAAGAAAATATAAGAAAAATAATACCTGTTATTCGAGATTCTCGCCCTGATGTTATTCTTTCAAATGCTATAGATGATCGCCATCCTGATCATGGGAGAGCGGCGAAACTTATATCTGATGCTTGTTTTTTAGCGGGTTTAGACAAAATAAAAACGACAGACAAAACAGGAAAAGAACAAAAACGTTGGCGTCCTAAAGCTCATTATCATTATATACAAGATTATTTTTTAAAGCCAGATTTTGTTGTTGATATTACACCATATATAGAGAAAAAAATTGAATTAATTCTAACATTTAAAACTCAATTTTTTGATCCTAATTCAAAAGAATTAGAAACTCCTATTTCTGGAAAAGATTTTCTCTCATTTATTAAAGCTAGAAATATGGATTATGGTCGTCCTGCAGGTTTTACTTATGGAGAAGGTTTTACTGCTGAAAGAACTCCAGGTGTCAGAAATTTATTTGATTTAGTTTAAAAATAAAAAACATTCCGAATTTTAGCTACTAAAATTCGGAATGTTTTTTATACATTTCTCCGACAATGAAAAATTTTAAATTTCGGGATGAAATTATTTTTTAATCTTATTCTTAATTTACCCTACTTTGAATATACAATAAAAACTTTTCTACAATAATAGAAAAAATCATCCAAGCAGGAAAATAGTCTAGGCGGATATATCCCATAATTTCGTATTTGCTTGTTCCTGTATAATCCCAAGGACAAGTTCCCGTTATTTGTTCTAGCAAAAAACCAGAAATAAATTCAATAATAAAAATACCTATCATATACATAAAAGCACGGAGAATAATATTCCAATTTTTCATCCATTTATATCCAATAGGAAATAATAATGGTATTAATGCATAGATAGGAGCCATCCAGATATAAGTATGTCCTTCTAATTTTAAACTACCATTAGGCCACAGTTCTACAAATTCATAAATTGCTGTAAAAAAGACTTCTGTTGTAATACCAAAACAAATAAAAAATACAACTAAAAAAAATGTTTTAGACATCATTTAATATTTTAATTTTTGAATTATATCCCAAGTAACGATACCTGTTGCTACTGAAACATTTAAAGAATGTTTGGTTCCAAATTGGGGAATCTCAATAGACTTATCTAACAAAGATAATATTTCATCAGAAATTCCATTTACTTCATTTCCTACAATAATAGCATATTTATTTTTTTTATTAGGAATAAAATCTTGAAGCATAATACTTTTATCGGTTTGTTCTAACCCTAATATTGTATATCCCTTATTTTTACAATCTTTTACCGCAGCTATAATTTGTTCAAAATATATCCAATCCATTGATTGAGAAGCTCCAATTGCTGTTTTTAAAATTTCTCTATGAGGAGGTTGAGCTGTAATTCCGCATAAATATATTTTTTCTAAAGCAAAGGCATCTGCTGTTCTAAAAGCAGAACCTACATTTAAAGCACTTCGAATATTATCCAAAATTAAAATAATAGGATGTTTTTCTTTTTCTTTAAATTCTTGAGTCGAAATTCTATTTAATTCTTTTAATTTTAATTTTCGCATGAATTTTATTTTTTTAAAAATTCTATAAATAATTCACTTCCCAAACGAGGTGTAATAGAATTTTTACATTCTTCCATTTTTAAGATATTAAAATATTTTTGAAATAATATTTCATACTCTTTTTGGCTTCCTCCATAAGGAGGGCTGTATTCAAATGTTCTATTGAATAAAAGACCTATTAATTTTCCATTTTCTTTTAATAAAGAATGTACTTGAGCCGCATATTTTTCTCTTAATTTGGGATCTATAGCACAAAAAAAGGTTTGTTCAATAATAATATCAAATTGCATATCTAGTGTAAAAAAATCATTGCAAATTAATTGTTTTGCTGGAAAATGAGGCACTTGCTTTTGAAATTGTTGTAAAGCTAATTCTGCCCAATCACAAACATATACATTTTTAAATCCTTTTTCAAATAGATATTGAGCTTCATGACCTGTACCCGATCCAGGAACTAATATTTTTAATGTTTTAGCTTCTTCACCTAAATTCTCAAAATAATCTTGAATGGGTGTCGTTATGTTTCCAACATCCCAAGGAATATTATCTTCTAGGTATCTTTTATTCCAATATTGAGCATTTAATTTCTTTTTCATTGTAAATGTTTTTAAAATAATCACAAATTTATCAAAACATAGAACTATTTTTGCATTATGGCTAGATGGATGGGCATAGATTATGGTACAAAAAAAACTGGGATTGCGGTAACAGATCCTCTAAAAATTATTACAACTGCTTTAGAAACTGTTGCTACAAAGGATATTTTTACTTTTTTAGAAGACTATTTTTCTAATGAAGAAGTAGATACTATTGTTATAGGAGAACCCTTGCATCCCGATGGAACACCTTTACCTGTTCATTCTGAAATTGTTGGTTTTTCTAGGAAAATTAAAAAATTGTATCCTGAAAAAACAGTTGATTTTCAAGATGAAAGATATACAACGATTGAAGCGAGAGAAATTCTTGTTAAAAGTGGTGCTAAGAAAAAAAAGAGAAGAGATAAGGCTCTTGTAGATAAAATTAGTGCCGCATTAATTTTAGAACAATATATGAGGTCTAAAGGACTTTTTTAAACAAATTTTTAGATTTATGATTATGCCAATTTTTGCATATGGGCAACCTGTGCTAAGAAAAGAAACAGAAGATATTGACAAAGATTATCCCGAATTACAACAACTCATTTCGGATATGTGGGAAACGATGTATAATGCTCATGGTGTAGGTTTAGCTGCTCCTCAAGTAGGTTTGGGTATTCGTCTTTTTTTGGTAGATACTGCTCAAACAAAAGATGAAGATGATGAGGGTAATAAAGACGATAATGATAAAGGAATTAAAAAAGTTTTTATCAATGCTTCTATTATTGAGGAAGAAGGAAAAGAATGGGCGTATGAAGAAGGTTGTTTAAGTATTCCTGATGTTCGTGCGGATGTGATGCGACAACCTAAAATAAAAATTGAATATTACGATGAAAATTTCAATTTTCATGAAGAAGAATTTGAAGGAATCGAAGCAAGGGTAATTCAACATGAATATGATCATGTTGAAGGCATTTTATTTACGGATCATTTAAAACCTTTAAAAAAACGTTTATTAAAAAGAAGATTAGAAAAAATTAGAACAGGACAAATTCCTCTAGAATATAGAATGAAGTTTTATAAAATGAGAAAATAGTTGTTTTGCAATCATTTTTAAGTAGGTTCTAATTCACACATAAGACATTCATTACATTATAAATAAAAATGAATTATTTAGGATTTGTATACAACAAAATAGTAATTTCAATCCTGGGAGGATTATCACTGTTTGTTTTAGAATTCAAACAACCCAAAATCTATGGAACATATATAAAAAAATTTAAAATCCATGATGCTAATTCTATTATTACGTTACTTGAAAAAGGAAGATTTATATATTGTTCAGCTGTAGGTGGTTGCCTATCAGAAATTAAAGGAGACTGGGAATTAAAGAAAAATGGGTTAATAAAATTTAAAGTAGATTCGATTTATACCGATGAATATCTTGACAAAAAAGTTGAAGCTAATATAAAAATAGTAGAAGATGCTTTTAACATCAATAAAGATACTTTTGCATACAAGACTAATTTAGAAATTGCAAAAATGAGACCCTGTTTTCCAAATTTAAAAGAAGCTCTTTATAAAAAAATATCTAAGACAATTATTTTTAAGAATAACATCAATTGTACATGTGTCCCAATAAAAGGCAAATATAAAAAACATGATTTGAGGTAGTCATAACTTAATCTACATAGTACTCTAATAAAAATCAAAATATTGGAAAATCAACTTTCAAGAAAAAGTAGTGTATTCTTTTTATCTCTAATTTTTTTATTAGAAAGGTTTAGTTTTTATGGAATAAGAACATTATTTGTAATTTATTTAATTGATAATAATATATTTAATTCAGATGAAGAAGTTATTAAGACTTATTTTGATATTTTTCTATTATTAGCACTAATTGTACCTTTTCCTGCGGGCTTCGTAACGGATTATTTTTTAAATCAAAAAAAAGCAATATTAGTTGGAGGATTGATGTCTTTAATCGCTTCAATTTTATTCATTACAAGCACTCATCCAATTATAATATTTATTAGCTTTTCTCTTGTAATATTAGGCTCAGGATTTATAAGACCTAATATTACAATATTAACGGGAAGACTATTTAAAAAAACAGAAAATAAAAGAGATGTTGGATTTTCTTCTATATATATTTTTATAAATATAGGTGCTTTTTTAGGACTATTTTCCATTGGATACTTATCTGAACATTACGACTGGATTTATAGTTTGGGATTAATTGCTTTTTCTATTTTTTTATATGTAATGATGTATTTTTTAATCATGAATAAATTAGTAATAGTAGAAGAAAATTTAATCATGACAGCTAATGATATTGATGAAAACACAAAAGTATTAGATTCTTTTCATACACCAAAAAAAATCAAATTTGAAATTATTTATATTACAATATTTTTTGCATGTGTATCTATTTTATTTTGGGATTTATATGAGATAATAATAACACAAGTTATTGTATCAGAAAATGGAAGTATAGAAATATTTAATTATCCAATTGACATAATGACACTTACTAACTTAAGTCTCATTATGCCATTAATATTAATCGGCGGTTTAAGTATATTTTGGTATAATAGTAAAACTGAAAGTAGTATTACAAAAATAATAATTTC
>JAHDII010000102.1:5629-10472 GCA_020630895.1 Saprospiraceae bacterium | reverse complement strand
AATCATTTTGAATTTTATGTTTATAAGTCAATTCTTTATTAAAAATAATATGAAAAAAATCATTTTTATATTTTAAAATATTTAAAAATAATTTATTATTTTTCATTCCTTTAACTGCATATTGAATAATTTCATTAGTACGATCACAAGTTAAATCTTGAAATTCTAATTGCATTTCTCTTCCTGGTTTTGAAATAAAATTAACCCAACCAGATTGAGGAATTTCTTCTCCCGTTTTTCCATTAAAAACATAGCCAAAATAGTTTGACATATAGGTAGTTATGTAAATGTGATCCTTTATCTTATCTCCAGTAATATCAGAAGAATAAACAGTAAAAGAAAAGGAAGTATCTTTTGGTTCTGCTCCTTGATCTTCTAAGATATAATTCTTGAAAAAATATTCATCCAATATTTTAGAATTAGGAGTACAACTGATAAAAAATAAAAAAATAAAAAGCAATAAAAAAATAGTTGGTTTCAAAACATATTGAAACCAACTATTAAAAAAATGTTGAAAAAAGACAATAAACATATTTTTAAAATTTAGAGATATTTTTTAATAAACCATTTAAAAAATATCTAAAATATTGATCATTACAAGGACGATATTGTCGCTGATTTGGATTCCTAAAAAAAGCATTTAACTCATGAGGACTAATCTGTTTATCTATAGAATGAAATAAATTAATAATATCATCAGATTTTAAGTTTAAAGCAATTTTAAGTTTTCTAAAAATAATATTATTATTTAATGTACTTTCTGGAAGTAATGTTTTTCCTTCTTGCTTTCCTCTTTTGTAATAAATAAATCCATTCAAAAAAGTAGCAAATTCAGGATCTTTTAATTCTTTAAAATTTTTATCATCCTCTTTTTGTAACCATTGATTAACTTCCCCTTCATCTACAGGATAATTGGCTAATTGAAATATCTCAATAATTTTATTTTCATTAAAATTAAAAATATATCTCAAGCGACGAAAAACATCATTATTATCCATAAAAGAATTAAATTATTTATCATTCAATACCAAATCATATTTGAATTGAACCGTATTTACAATAGGATAACCATTTTTAGGTTCTGTATTTTTAAGAATAACTTCTACATCAATTGTTTCAGATTTTTTCTTGCTCGTACTATCAAAAACTAATAAAATTTTTCCTCCTTCTCCAGGATTCATTTTTTTAACTGTAAAATCTGTTTCAGTACAGCTACAGGCAGAAACAATTTCAATTTCTACAACCTCATTACTGATATTTTTATATTCGAATTCTAATTCTCTTTTTTCACCATGATTTACTTTTCCTAAATCAATCATAGTAGGAGTATATTCTAATAAAATAGGAAAACCATATTCGTCAAATTTGGGTTGTAAAGAATCTTCTGAAACTTCTACAACTTCTTCTTTTATGTCTTCCTTTATAGATGCAGCATTACCCTTTTGAGTCGTTTTGCATCCCATTGTCATCATCGTAATTGAAAATAGTAAGATGTAAATGATTCTCATTTCTATAAAATTTTGTAAAAAATAAAGTGTATTGAACTTCAAAATTCGTAAATAATATACTACAAATCAGTCAATGTATTGTTAATGTTCCTAAATAAATTTTAAAAAATAGATAATTATATCTTTTTCAATTTACTACAAGCCTTCTGAATTCTTTGAATCGACTTTTTTAAATCCTCTTCAGACGAAGCATAAGAAATTCTAAAACAATCATCTGCCCCAAAAGCAGATCCTGTTACAACAGCAACAAGACCTTCTTGTAAAATATATTCAGCAAAATCATCTGCATTATGAATTTCCGTTTTTCCATCTGTAGTTCCAAATAATTCACTAATATCTGGAAAAACATAAAAAGCACCTTGTGGTTGATTAACTTTCATTCCTGGAATTTGTTGAAGTCCCTCAATCACTAAATTTCTTCTATTGATATAAGCAGCTTTCATATCGCTTGTCGGTTTCATATCTGCTTGTAGAGCATAAGCACCGGCTATTTGACTAAAAGCATTCGCTCCAGATGTAAATTGCCCCTGCATTTTAATACAAGCATCTGCAATCCATTTTGGAGCTCCAATATATCCTAAACGCCAACCAGTCATAGCAAAACCTTTAGAAAAACCATTCACAGTAACAACTCTATCTTTAACTTGTTCAAATGTACCAATACTAACGTGTTTACCTGTAAAATTGATATATTCATAAATTTCATCTGCTACAATATATAAATTATCATGACGAGCTACAACATTAGCAATAGCTTCCAATTCATCATAAGAATATACTGAACCTGTAGGGTTACATGGTGAAGAAAAAAGAATAAATCTTGTTTTATCTGTAATGGCTGCTTCTATTTTTTCAGCACTTACTTTATAATCTTCTTCAATACTAGATGATAAAATAATAGGTTGGGCTGCAGCAAGTTTAATAATTTCACTATAGGTTACCCAATAAGGAGCTAAAATAATGACTTCATCATCTTTATTTAATAAAGATAATGCAATATTAGCAATAGATTGTTTAGCTCCATTTGAAACCACAATTTGATCTAAACCAAAATCTAAATTATTATCTCTTTTAAATTTAGTTTGGATAGATTGCCTTAGTTCTAATAATCCAGGAACAGGAGTATATTTAGTAAACCCATCATCTAATGCTTGTTTAGCGGCCTCCTTGATATGTTGTGGAGTATCAAAATCAGGTTCTCCTAAGCTAAGACTAATTACATCTTTTCCTTCTGCCTTTAATTCTCTAGCCATTCTGCTCATTTTTATAGTAGCAGATTCAGCTAATCGTTGGATTCTATTAGATAATAAATGGTTGTAATGTTCCATTATTTGATATTGGTTTTAAAATAAAAATGCAAAGGTAAATTAAATCTTTATCAAATGAATATATTTATGAATGATATAATTTTTTAGAATCAAATTTTATTCTCATAAAAAATAATTCGTAATAAAGTTTAATATCTTTTGTATTAATTTCAAATTAAGTATTGAAACAATTTGAAAAACTTATAATTTTACATATTTTGGGATTTTATTATATATTTCAAAAACCAAATATACCATGGCAGAAAAATTCGAAGTAATAAACGTCCCAGATTATTTAAATGTAAGAGAAACACCAACCTCTTCTTCTAATCTTAATATTGTAGCAAGAATCCTTCAAGGAGATATTGTTGAATCTAATCCTAGTAGCTTAGATAGCACTCGTTGGATGAGAATTAAAAAAGATATTGATGGCACAGAAATGGTGGGATTTGTAGCTAAAAGATTTTTAAAAAAAATATCAGGAAATTCTTCTTCAAGAAGAACAGCTAAAACATTATCTGCTGTTCACATGACAGAAGGAAAAAGTCATGTAGATAGATCCAATCCAAATGGTAGAGCTTTTCCTTTGGGAGAACCTAATCTTCCTAAATATGATACAACAAGTGTTGCTAAAAGAATAGAATCTTTTCATAAAATAGTTGATTGGTTAGATGTAGAGAAAAGTAAAAGATTTAGACCTACAACAAAAAGTACATTTTGTAATATTTATGCTTATGATTTAGTTTATTTAATTGGAGCTTATATTCCTCGAGTTTGGTGGACAGCTGCTTCTGTCAATAGTTTATTAAAAAATAAAGAAATAGAAATTATTTATAGCCAAACGATACAAGAAATGAGAGCCAACCAACTTCATCTGTGGTTTGAAGAATTTGGTAATCTTTTTGGATGGACTAGAAAGTTTGATATTGATGAAGTTCAAGAAGATGCCAACAAAGGAAAAGTTTGTGTCATTACAGCTAAACAAATGATTGATGTTCGTTCTGGACATATTGTTTTAGTCGCTCCGGAAAATGATCAACATAAAGCAACAAGAAATGAAGATGGAAAAGTAGTATTTCCTTTACAAACTCAAGCAGGAAGAACCAATCGTAAATATTTTACAGATGTTAATAATTCAAAATGGTGGACGAATAGAGATTATCAAGATTTTGGATTTTGGGTTCATGATTAATTCATCTTTTTTTAACAAGAGTAGTTTCTTAAAATTGTATTAATAATTAAATCAATGGATGCACCAACAAGTGTTGTTTCAAATGGTAAGTTTAATTTTGGACAATATAAAAGTCCTTTTCGTGAAGTCAATTTATTAGAAGCAGAAAAAAGTACAGCTTTAAAATTGACACGTAATTTTTTTCTAAGAGAATGGCAAGCCTTTCAGATTTTCACCGAAGGTTTTTTTGGTTTAATGGCAATTTATAATACTAAAAAAATATGTATTATACAATTTATTTTATATGATATTAAGAATCAAAAAAAAATAAAATTCGAAAAAAAAGTAATGCCTTGGCAGCTTAAAGTTCCTAATGGATTATTTAATACTCAAGCTTCTCATCAATCTTCTAATTGCATGATGTTAGTACAACATGATATAGAAAATCATTCAATGGTGATTGATGTGGAAATTAAAAAATCAAAAAAACATCCTGGTTTAAAAGCACAATTAAATGCGATTCATAATATTCAAAAACACACACCTATTGTAGTTTGTTTGCCTTTTAGTGAACATCGTGGAATGTACTCTCATAAATGTTTAATGCCATTAGAAGGAACTATTGAAATAGGAGATCAAAAAATTCAATTAGAACAAAATAATAGCAGTTTAATTATTGATGATCATAAAGGATATTATCCTTTTGTAACTCGTTATGATTGGGTTACTGCTTCTGGTTTTAATGCTCAAGGACAAAGAATAGGTTTTAATCTAACAGATAATCAAGTTCAAAATAAAAAGAAATATAATGAAAATGGATTTTGGTTAGATGGGAATTTAACCTATTTACCTCCTAT
>JAHDII010000102.1:0-5619 GCA_020630895.1 Saprospiraceae bacterium | reverse complement strand
AATGGATATAAAAAAGATTGGTATATTAAAGATGAAGCAGGAAAAGTGGATTTAATCTTTACTCCTGTAGAACATAATGCAGTATATGTAAACGCCTTAATTTTAAAAAGTAATTATCAAGGACCCTATGGATATTTTAATGGAACTATTGAATTAGAGAATGATAAAAAAATAGAAATCAAACAATTATTTGGAATGGGTGAAGATTTTTATTTAAGATCGTAATTGTTGGACTTTATTATAAAAAGAAAATACTAATGATTGATTTTTAATAAGTTTACAACCAAATATAAAATACTTGCATCTATAGAGTAGAAATAAAAAATTAAAATGATGCAAAATAAAGTTTTATTCTTTCTATTTATTTTATTCAATACCACAATTTCTTACACTCAAACTACCGTTACAGGACATATTTATTCAAAAGATAAAGAAGCCCTAATTGGAGCAACAGTATTAGAAAAAGGAACTACTAATGCTATTACAACAGATTATGAAGGCTTCTTTGAATTAGAACTTTCTCAAGAGAAAGCTACCTTAATTGTTACTTATGTAGGCTTTATAACCAAGGAAGTTCAATTGAAAAAAGATCAAAAAGAAATAGACATTTATTTGGAAAGTGAAGTGCTGCTTTCAGAAGTTGTTGTTACTACATCTAAAAATGAAAGTAGAAAAGATAAAACTACTAGAACAGGAGGAATATTTAAAAAAGGTAAAGCTCTGTCTAGTGCTCCTGGATATGATGCTGGAGGAAGAATAGATAGTGATTTTGATGCCCCTGCTACTATGGCTCCACCACCACCACCTCCTCCATTAGCAGAGCCTAAACCTGCAATCATAAAAGAAGATGCATATTCAGATGTGATGATGGAAATGGAAGAAGTAAGTTCTGTAGAAGTTACAGAAGAAAGTGAAAAATTAGTTTTGGATGATAAAATTACAACTACTGCAAGTGGAGCAACAGAAAGGCCCAAAGCAGGACAATTGACTGCTGGAATTTTAAATGATTTCGGTAAATGGAATTTATGGCAAGATATCCAAGAAAATGAATTAAAAGAATGGCAAACTGCTTGGGAAATTATGCCCTGGGAACGTTATACTGTCCAATTAACAACTCAAAATGCTTATCCTATTATTAATGCAACAGTATATTTAAAAGATGGAGATAAAATTGTATGGACTACAAGAACAGATAATACAGGAAAGGCAGAACTTTGGGCAAATATGTTTGAAGAAGGAGCAGAGAAAAATTATAAAATAGAAGTTTCTTATCAAAATGTAAAATATAAAATTAATAATGTAAAAACATTTCACGAAGGAATTAATATCAAAAAAATTCCTGTTCAATGTGATATAAAAAATAAAGTAGATATTGCTTTTGTTGTAGATGCAACAGGTTCGATGGGTGATGAAATTAGTTATTTAAAATCAGAATTAAATGATGTGATTACAAGAGTAAAAGCTGATTTAAAAGATACTGAATTACGTTTAGGAAGTGTTTTTTATAGAGATCATGGCGATGCTTATTTAACTAAAAAATCTCACTTTAGTAGTGATATTTCTAAAACAACCACTTTTATTGATCAACAAGGAGCTGCAGGAGGTGGAGATCGTCCAGAAGCAGTACAAAAAGGACTTTCTGTAGCATTGGAACAAATGAATTGGTCTGATGATGCTACGACTCGTTTATTATTTTTAATTTTAGATGCTCCTCCTCATAATAGTGCCTTAGTAAAAGAAGAGTTGAAAAAACAAATGATAAAAGCAGCTGAAAAAGGAATTAGAATTATTCCTATCGCTTGTAGCGGAACAGATAGAAGTACTGAATATTTAATGCGTTCTTTTGCTTTAGCCACTAACGGTTCGTATATCTATTTAACAGATGATAGCGGGATTGGTGGTTCTCATATTAAACCAGTAACAGATGAAATCAAAGTGAATATGCTCAATGATTTATTAGTGAAAAATATTCTAGATTTTTCTAAAACAGTGAGTTGCAATGAGCAAATTGATGTAATAGCTGAAGAAGTAAGTGATACTACAACTGTAGATTTAACTCAAACTCGCCAAGGAGATGATCCTAATAAACCGAATGAAATTATTGAAGAAGTCGTATTCAGTTGGAAATATTATCCCAATCCATCAGCAGGTGATTTATGGATTGAAGTCAATGGCGAATTAGACTTTTTATATTTACTTGATGGAGCAGGAAAATTATTAAGAAGAATTGCTATTACTGATACTAAAATTCAATTAGATTTAAGACAATATCCTTCCGGAATTTATTTCCTAAAAGGAATAGGAAAACATGAAAAAGAAGTGACTGGAAAAGTAATTTTAACAAGAACATATTAGAATTAGAACATAGAATAAAACGAATTTAAACAAGCTATTAGATTTTATTTTAAACAACATTATTTTACTTAAATTCGAAATTTATGAAACTTTTAAAATATTTTTTCAGCTTAGCAATAGGACTATTATGTTTTTACTACATGTTTGCCCAAGATCAAATATTTTTGAATCAGCCCAATATTAATAATTCATTTAAAACCTCAAATGTTACATCTTTTGGTAAAGTTTCAACAGATAGTATAAAGGATATATTAAATGATATTAACTTCATTAATAGTTCAGAAATGTATGCCCCTCCAAAAAACTTTCGTTCAGGTCATGTCAAAGAAACAACATTAGATAAATATTTGAAAAAAACAGATTATGGTTTCATTATTGATTTGAAAAGTAGCAGTAATGTGCCAACACCTGCGGTTATAAATGGAAAGATATATGTCAGTGGAGGTTTTGGTAGTAAAAAATATTTTGCCTTTGATGCTTTTACAGGAAAAAAGACATGGGCAAAACTTTTGGATGATGATGGTCCTTCCTCAGCAGCAATAGAAGATGAAATAGTTGTATTCAACACAGAATCTTGTACTATTTTTGCTTGTGATGAAAAAACAGGTGAACACAAGTGGTCTTATTGGTTAGGCGATCCATTAATGTCTATGCCAAGTATAGCAAATGGACAAGTTTTTACTAGTTATCCTGCACATTATCAACGGATTGAAAATGAATCTAAAAAAATAAAAAAAAGATTAGATTCCTTAGCTTTTTTTCCTAGCCATATACTCATTTCTTTTGATTTGAAAACAGGTGAAATTCTTTGGCAAAAATGGATCGATGGAGACATCATGTCTGCTCCAGTGGCAGAAGGAAATGAATTGTATTTCACTACATTTACAGGCAGTTTATATAAAGTAAAACAAAAAACAGGTGAATTTATTTCTGCACAACAAACTCGAGCAACATCTGCTCCTATAATTGCAGGAGGACAACTATATGTAGCTCGACGAGCAGATAAATTAGGTGAAGAAGCTAAAGAAAGCATAGCCACAATGAGCTTGAATGGAAAAATCTATAAACAGAATAAAGCGAAAAAGGCTCCTTACTTAGATCATAAAATACAAGATAAAGCAGAGTTGAAATCAATGAGTAGTGCTATGGATGCGGGTAATGGATTTGGAAATGGTGCTCCTGCAAATTCTGGTGCACAGTATGCAAGAATGAACATTGGTCAATCTAATGTATCTAGTTTGCAATCGTTTCAAGGTTCTCGAACACTGAATTATAAAGGAAATAATTACACAACTCAAGGGAATCAACTTATTTGTTCCAATGCTGAAAAAGGAGATGATTTGTGGACATTAAACATAGATGGGGATATGAATAAAAAAGGTGGATTTATGGCAACTCCCCCTTTAGAAGTAAATGGCAAAATTATTGTAGCAACACTCAATGGTGAAATATTTATTATTAATTCTGTAACAGGAGAAAAAGAGAAAACTTTTAATATTAAACATCCTATTCGGTATCAACCTGTTGTTTCTGATGGATGGATTTATGTAACCACTACAAATGGACATTTAGCAGCAATCAATACAGAAGATGCAAAACTTACAGGTTGGCCAATGTGGGGAGGAAATGCTGCGAGAACGAATGTTTCTCATTAGAGAAGAAAAATGAGTTAATATATTAGGCTTTTAATACAAATTATTTTTATGGGAGATGGATTTAAAATTTTCAAAACATCAATTGATTATAATCAATAATTTGTGATAAAGTCTTTTAATTTCTTAAAACGCTAAATAATGATGAAGATCAAAAATATAAAAATTGAGAAGGCTTGTAATGAAAATTGGGAAAAAATGAATCCTAATGAACAAGGACGTTTTTGCCAATCTTGTACTAAAACTGTCATTGATTTTACTCAATTATCACAAAAAGAAATTATAGAACAAATTAAATCTGCGAAAGGGGGAATTTGTGGACGATTCACAGAGATACAATTAAAAACTCCTTTCGTAGATTTTGATAATTATGAAAAACCTTTTCATTTTCCTTATACTAAAGTTGCAGCTGGATTTTTACTTGCTGCTTCTGTTTTTGCAACATCTCCAATCTCAGCCAAAAATGATGTACAACCACATCAAAATTGTATGGTTCAATTATTATTGAACTCAGCAGAAAAAGAAAATCAAAAAAAAGAAAATGCTTCTCAATTACAAGAAGTAACGGATTCTATTATTGTATTTAATGGTAAGGTGCTAAGTCCTATTTCTGATCTTCCAGTACAAAATGCAACAGTAAGTATTATTACTATTAATAAGATTTATAATGCTATTACTTGTAGTGATGGTTCTTTTTCTTTCTCTATTCCTTCAAAAGAATTGGATAATGATAATGTGATTCGATTTTCTTTTGATGATAAAGCTAGAATTAAAATAGAAGATGAAGAACCTTCTGTTGTGCATTATAACACAGAAGATATTGTACTGTCAAAAGATAAAATGACAAATGAATATATTTTTGAAGCTTCAGATAATTGTACTGCAGTTATTATGGGAATTGTCGCGTGGGATGTTCATGTAGATGATGCTAATGAATGTAAAACAGTAGAAATAGAGAATAAAAATGCTATTATTATTTATAATGGTAAAGAAGTGAGTTATAAAGAATTTCTTAATATTGAAAAAGGAGAGTTAACACAATTCGGACGGTTAATTCCTAAAAAAGAATATTATTTTGAAGGAAGTGCAGCAATTGCTTTGGCAGGAGAAGAAGCGAAAAATGGTTTATATCTTTTTTTTGATGAAATAAGTCATTAATAATGCATCAATAGCATCTTATAATTAGCATCTATTTTATTAAATAATTTTCCTATATATATAAATATTATGTCACAATATATATGATTTAAGTTTTCTTTAAGTTCGATTGGCATTAAAATTGAATTTACTCTTTTAAAGTAAATTCATACTAATGAAAAATATATTATTATTTATATTTTGTATTGTATCATCTATACAAATTTTGGCTCAAAGCGAGCAAAATATTTCTTTTGAACAGAGAAAACAGGCGGAGAAATATTTAAAAAATTATAAAGAAGACATATTTTTTACAACTAATCAGGGGCAATTTGAGGATGAAGTCTTATTTCATACAAGAACTCCACAAGTTGATATTCGATTTCTTCAAGATCGAGTAAATTTTGGAATATTCTCTTCTGAAATATGTGATGATGAAATAGACAATAATTGCAATGGTGAAATAGATGAGGAT
>JAHDII010000101.1 GCA_020630895.1 Saprospiraceae bacterium | reverse complement strand
TCGATACTTCCTTTTTAATCAAATGAGGAAATTTACTTTGAAAACTTTTTAGTCTAGGAATAGATATTCTTTGAATATAAGGATGATTAGGATGTAATTTTTCATAATCTTGATGATAAGCTTCTCCTTCCCAAAATTTTTCAAATGCTTGTACTTCTGCAGCTACTTTCTTAGGAG
Source organism: Saprospiraceae bacterium (assembly GCA_020630895.1). Taxonomy (GTDB): domain Bacteria; phylum Bacteroidota; class Bacteroidia; order Chitinophagales; family Saprospiraceae; genus JAHDCE01. Next base: position 10,465 of record JAHDII010000101.1, on the reverse strand, counting down.
CTATTTTTTTGTTTATCAATTTAATTTTATCTCTAATAATTTTCTCTTCTTCTTTATTTTGATAAAAAATAATAGAACGATATTGAGAACCATGATCGGGACCTTGACCATTGACTTGAGTAATATTTTGTGATCCAAAATAAACATCTACTAAAGTAGGAAAATCAACAATTGTAGAATCATAAAAAATTTGTACAGCCTCAGCATGACCTGTTTTGCCTGTATTAGAGGATTCGTAAGTAGGATTTTTAGTATGTCCACCAGAATAACCTGATATAGATTCATGAACCCCATTGACACTTTCATAAATCGCTTCTACACACCAAAAACAACCAGAAGCAAAATAAGCAATAGAGGAATTTTTTTGGATAGAATCTCCTTTTGGAGAAGGGATAGATGATTTAGAATTAGGACGATTTGCGGTATCAAGATTGTTTTTTACTTTAGGAGAACTACAGCTCAATCCTAATAGGATTATAAAGATGAAGAAAAAAGAATATTGATAAGATAATACTTTCATTTTTATAATTATTTTTGAATCTATAATAGACTTTATCACACATTGTTTTTTACGAGAAATAGATTAGAGATTTTGGTTATAATCAATAATTCGTGATAAAGTCTAATGATAACATTTTTCATAAATAACAAGAAATATTGATATTAGTTTGTTATAAAAATGAAAAAAGCCCTAATCTCCTTTTAATAGGATGTTAAAATCGGTTAAATAATTATACTTTAGCAATTTATTAAGGTCTAAATAGAAGAAAATGAGCGTTATTGCAATTGAAGGAATGAAATTTTTCGCTTATCATGGAGTTTATGATGAAGAACGAATTTTAGGAGGAGAATATGAAGTCGATGTATTTATAAATACAGATATTTCAGATGCAGCAGAGGAAGATGATTTGAATAAAACGGTTAATTATGAAACCATTTATACTATTTGTGATATTGAAATGCGAAAACCTTCTGATTTAATTGAAAATGTTTTAGAACGTATTTTACTAAGAGTAAAAGATAATTTTAAAACAGTAGAAGATATAACGGTAAAAGTGAAAAAATTAAATCCTCCTGTTGGAGGAAAAGTAAAAGCAGCTTCGATAGAATCCGCCTATGATTTTTCATCTGAATGTGGACGTTGTGGAAAAGGAATGATTTGTTATGGAGATGAATCTTGTTGGTGTACAGAAGCTAAAACGATACATGCTAGAACAATGGAGCTTGTTAGTGCAGAACATGGAAGCTGTGTTTGTCCTAAATGTATTGAATTTTATGCAGGTTAAAAATTTTTTATTATTGATAACAAAATCATACAATCATGGCTAAAAAAATTGGAATTATTTTACTCTTTTGTTCAAGTATAAGTTTTTATTCTTGCGATACTTTAATGGGAGTAGCAGGAGATATGTTAGGCGGTGGAGCTTTAACATCAGCACAAATAGGTCAAGGCTTAAAAGAAGCCTTAGAAATTGGAATTACTAATGGAGCGAATAAATTATCTCTAAAAGATGGATTTTATAAAAGTGCTTATAAAGTCTTATTACCTGAGGAAGCTCGTAAAATAACAGATAAATTAAAAGTGATTCCTGGCTTTACTAATGTAGAAGAAATTTTATTAGAAAAAATAAATCGAGGGGCAGAAGATGCAGCAAAAAAAGCAGCACCTATTTTTAAATCTGCTATTACAAAAATGACATTTAAAGATGCAACAAATATTTTGATGGGAGCAGATAATGCTGCTACAACATATCTTGAAGGAGCTACTCGTCCTCAGTTATACAATGAATTTAATCCTGTTATTTTAAATTCATTAAATAAAGTAGGAGCTGTAGATTATTGGGAAAAAATTGTTTCGAAATACAACTCTCTTCCTTTTGTAAATAAAGTCAATCCTCGTTTAGATGATTATGTAACCAACCAAGCATTAAATGGTTTGTTCTCTATGGTACAAAAAAAGGAGAAAGGAATTCGTACTAATGTAAATGAAAGAGTATCTGATTTATTGAAAAGAGTATTCGCAAAACAAGATAACAAATAATAAAATTGTATTATATCTTACAAAATAAGCCGTTCCTTTTTGGGAATGGCTTATTTTTTAACAGTTCATTTATATTTTCATATTGAAATGAACGTTAAATTTGTAGGGAAATCATTTGAAAACAAAATCAATCTTACTAGAAACTATTAATATGAGAATATTTTTTATACTTATTATTTGTTGTTGCTTTTCATTTTCTTCTGCTTGGGCAGAAAAATCGGGATATAAAATTAACCTAGAACTGGAAAATTTTGAATCTTCAGAAATCATTTTAGCATCATACTATGGAAGTTCTAATGTAATTATAGATACTTTTCCTAGAACAGAAAAAGGAAACTTTATTGTTAAAGGAGAAGAAACTCTTGATGGAGGAGTTTATTTAATTATTCTTCCTCCAGCCAATAATTTTATTGAAATATTAATAGATAAAGAACAACATTTTTCTTTAGAATGTGATGTGAAAGATCATATACCTTCAATGAAAATTACAGGTTCAAAGGAAAATGAATTATTTTATGGTTATTTGAGATATATTTCTAGCCAACGTAAAATAGCAGATGGTATTTCTAAAGAGCTAGAGGAAGCAAAAGATGAAAAACAAAAGGAAAAAATAGCCAAAAAAAGAGAAAAATTAGATGATGAGGTTACTGCATATTTTGAAAATATCAAAAAGAAATATCCTGAACATCTCAATACAATTATTATAAAAGCAGCACAACCTATTGAAATGCCCGATGAATTACAACAACCTGATGCTGATGATACTCAACGATATTTATATTATAAAAAACATTATTTTGATAATTTAGATTTATTAGATAATCGTTTATTGAGAACTAATTTTTTTCATAAAAGAATAGAATATTATTTAGAAAAACTGACGTATCAAATTCCGGATTCTATTAGTGTTTCTATAGATAGAATTCTTTCAGGAATGAACAAGGAAAGTGATATGTTTAAATATTACTTAGTTCATTTCTTGAATAAATTTGCCAAATCTAAAATTGTAGGAATGGATGCGGTATATGTTCATATTGTTCAAAATTATTATGCTAAGAATTTGGCTCCTTGGACAGATGAAGAAACACTCAAAAAAATTATTGATAATGCAAATGCCCTAGCTCCTATTTTAATTGGTAAAACCGCTCCAGATATTAGAATGAAAAAAAGAGATGGTACTCCTGTTTCTTTATATGATATCAAGTCTAAATATATTGTATTATATATTTGGGAACCCGATTGTGGTCATTGTAAAAAAGCATCTCCTCGCATGATTGAATTTAATAATGCTTATAAAGATAAAGGAGTCACTTTATTTGCTGTTTGTGCTGAAATTAGAGATGAAGTTAAAAAATGTTGGGAAGCTATTGATGAACGAGGATATGAGTGGTTAAATTTAGTTGATCCTTATATGCAATCTCGCTATAAAACAAAGTATAACATCAAATCTACTCCTCAAATTTTTATTTTAGATGAAAATTATAAAATAAAAATGAAAACTATCGGAGCCGATCAATTAATGACCGTTATGGAACAAATTATGGAAAGAGATCAAAAAAAATTAATAGAAAAAGAAAGTAATCAATAAGGAGAATATTTTTCTTATGATGTAAACATGAGTCATCCCGAATTTTAATAACTAAAATTCGGGATGACTCATGTTTATTTTAGTACAACTATTTTTTCTTTTGCTCTACCCATTCATTAATCAGATCTTCCAAGATATCTAAAGGCAAAGCACCATTAGTTAAAACTACTTCATGAAATCCTTTAATATCAAATTTATTACCTAATTGTTCTTTTGCATTTTCGCGGAGTTCCAAAATTTTGATCATTCCAATTTTATAAGCTGTTGCTTGACCTGGCATTACAATATGACGTTCTACCATTTTTTTACAATCATCATCAGAATTAGGAGTATTAGAAGTATAATATTCGATGCCTTGTTCTCTAGTCCATTGTTTAGCATGTATTCCTGTATCAACAACTAATCTACAAGCTCTCCATAATTCCATAGCTAAACGACCAAAATCAGAATATGGATCTTGATAAAAACCTATTTCTTTAGGAAGATATTCAGAATATAAACCCCAACCTTCTATATAAGCCGTAAAATTACCTCCAAAACGTCTAAATTTAGGCATTCCTTCCATTTCTTGAGCAATAGATAATTGCATATGATGCCCCGGTATTGCTTCATGATAAGCTAAAGCTTCCATTTGATATTTAGGCATTGATTCCATTTTATAAGTATTTGCGTAATACGTTCCAGGGCGACTTCCATCTGGAGAAGGAGATTGATAAAATGCTTTTCCTGCTGATTTTTCACGGAAGGCTTCTACTGGTTTTACAATTAATTTTGCTTTAGGTTTTGTAATGAATAATTCATCTAATTTAGGACGCATGGCATCAATAATTTCTTCTGCTTTATCCATATATGCTTTTTTGCCCTCGGGCGTATCAGCATAATAAAATTGAGAATTTTCTTTATCTTTCATAAAAACAAAAAACTCTTGGAGTGTTCCTTCAAAATTGACTTTTGCCATAATCGCTTTCATCTCATTATGAATTCGTTCCACTTCTTTCAATCCTAAATTATGAATTTCATCAGCAGACATATTTGTGGTTGTCATGCTTTTTAATTTATACTTATAAAACTCTTCTCCCTTGTCAAATTTCCAAACACCATCATCTGTAGTCGCTCTTTCTTTTTGCTTTTCTACAAATTCAATCAATTTTTGATATGCTGGACTTACATTAACCATCAATCTTTTTTCACAACCTAATAGTAATTGTTCTTTTTTCCCATCTTTAATATCAAGAGCATTGACTTTCTTTTTAAAATCTGCATATAAAGTACTTTCTCCATCATTGGTAAATGGTTTTCCTTTTAATATTTTTTTAGAATCATCAATCACATAATCAAAAACAAATTGAGGAGGTACTACTCCCATAGCTTCATTCTTTTCTAACTTACTGATATATTGCATGATTCTTTTTTGAATCCCTTCCAAGCGATTAAGATATGCTAAAGCATCATCATAAGAATTAATTTTATGGATATTGATTAAAAAAGCAGGGGTACTAGATTGTACTCCTCTCATTTGATTTACAGGATAGTTATAATGTCTCCATTTGTATTGCTCTATATTATCTTGACAAAATAATTCAAATAATTTATAACTGATTTGAGTCGTTTTATCCAATTTATTATAATCAAGACTGTCTTTTGCTTTTTTCAAAAGAGATTGATAAAATTTAACATCATTCTTCGCTGCTTCTTCACTGACTTCATCCCATAATCCGTAAGCACGTTTATCTTTTACACCTTGATAAGACATCCAAATAGGACTTCTTTTAACAGCAGTATCAAATGATACATCAAAAAAATCGTTAGCTTTTTTACTTTCTTTTTGTACTTCTTCTGAAGGAGCTTCCTCATTCAAATTGGCATCAATAGGTTGTCTTTTATCACAGGAAATGATAGTTATTATTAATAATAATGAAGCAAGAAACAATACTATTTTTTTCATGGTTTAAAATTATGGTTATCAAAAACATTGCTGTTGTAAGAGGGGTAATTTTATTGTATTAAATTAAAGTTATAAAAAAAATTGGATCAATAGATGTTATTACGAAAAGTTTTGAATGAAAGATGACTTAGAGTATGTTTTAAAAGTAGATGAAGCATTACTTGAAAAACGTAATACTAAAGGTGTTATGGTTGCGAGATTTGCTACAAATCCTTCTACTTTTAATTCGTAATGAGTAAATAAGCACTAGGCGATTTCCCAAAACGATTTTTAAAAGTAGAAGAAAATGTAGACATATTTTCAAATCCTATATCAAGAGCTACTTCAGTTACAGATATAGCTGTTCCTGATTCTAGTTTTTTTCGAGCTACTTGAAGACGCACTTCTTTAATAAATTTGGCGGGAGAAAGCCCTGTTATGGCTTTTAGTTTTCTATTCAAATGTCTAGGACTTAAAAAGAAAGCAGCAGCAATACTCTCTACATCTAGGCTAGATTCTCTCAAAGAATCTTCCACGAATCTTGTTAGTTCATCTACCCATTCTTTATCTTTGATATTCGTTTTAGCTTGTGAAGTATTTTCTTCAAGTATTGTTGCTTGTTGACTCTGAAATTCTGCTGAATTTTTCCATTCCAAACGTTGATGATAATTAAAAAGTAAATTCTGAACACGAATCAACATTTCAGGTACAGAGAAAGGTTTAGTGAGATAATCATCTACACCAATAGTTAATGCAGTTAATTTATCACGTTCGGCAGCGAGAGCCGTCAGCATGACTACAGGAATACCAGCCCATTCTGGTTTACTTTTGATTTCCTTAACCATAGTCAATCCATCTACTTCAGGCATCATAACATCAGAAACAATAAGATGAATATCTGTTCCATGTTCTTTTAAAAGTTCCAATCCTTCTGCACCATTTTTAGCTAAAAGAATTTTATTGTATTTTTTTTGTAATAATTGACAGATGAATTCTCGCATATCAGTATTGTCCTCTACTACCATAATTGTAAAGTCATTACCAATAGAATAAATTTCTTCCTCAATAGGTATTATTTCTTCTGTAATATTGATGATAGATTTTCGAGTAACTTCCTTCTTAGGAATCTCAAAAAAGAAATGACTACCTGAACCTAGTGTACTTTCTGCGTAGGCTCGTCCGCCCATTAATTGAGCAAATTCATTAACTAAGGCGAGACCGATACCTGTTCCTCCATATAATTTTTGGTCAGCTTGTTTAGATTGATAAAAACGCTCAAAAATATGAGAGAGGTCTTTAGGATGAATCCCCTTACCTGTATCAGAAACTTGAATGTTTAATTGCTCATTCGTTTCTGATACCTTCATCGTAATTTTTCCACCTTTGGGAGTAAACTTAATAGCATTACTTAAAAAATTATTCAAAACCTTTTCTATCTTCTTCCTATCCATTAGGATATTCAGGTCTTCGTTGATTTCTAAAATCAAATCATAATCTAATCCTTGACTTTGAAACTGTGGTTCAAATACAAAAAACAGATATTCAAAAAACTGAACAACAGGTGTACTTTCTTCTTGTAATTCCAATTTATTGGCTTCTAATTTGGAAAGGTCAAGGATTTCTTCAATAAGTTCCATCAAGCTTTTGCCATTGCGTTGCATAACAAGCAACTGCTTTTGTATATTTTCTTTTTCCCATTCATTGGGATTATCTAAAATATAAGATAAAGGTCCAAGAATTAAAGTGAGTGGGGTACGGAGTTCATGGGAGATATTAGCAAAGAATTTTGATTTTACTTTGTCTAATGCTTTGAGTTCTTCTGCTTGTATTTTGTTTTTATTATTTGCTTTACGGATTTGCAAATAAAAATAAACCAATCCTAAAACGAGTAATAAAAATACAGCCAGTACTCCTAACAATCCTAAACGTAATTTTTGTTCTTTGGCTAGTTGTTCATTTTGTTGATCTATTTTTAAAGCTTTTTGCTGATCGGTATGACGTGCTTCTATCTCTGTTGCATAAAGATGATTACGAGAATTTATTACATCTATTTTCGCTTCATAACCTTGTTTTTGAAAATGAAATGCAGAGTCCTGCCTATTTAATAGCTTAAACAATTTCGCTCTTTCTAATAAAATATAGCTCTTCAACCCTTTTCCCTGTATTCCCCATTCATCAAATACTTTATTACCATATATCAAACTCGAATCATTATATAATAATGCTATTTTATTTAGATTTTGACTTCTATGAAACCAGTTAAGTCGTAAAAACGCCCAACTTACATCATAGTCATTCCCTGCCTTTTGCCAAATCAATTTTGTTTGTTCATAGTGAAATTTTGCTTTCTCCAACTCCCCCTTATTATCATGGAAACCTCCTATTATAGAATGGGCAGTCGCATATTCTGGTGTAAGATCTTCATATTTTTCTTTATTAAAATTGCCATTTTGCTCTTTATACCAAGTTCCAGCTGTACGCAAAGCTTCCGTAGCATAATAGTAACTAGAATCTTTGTCTCCCCATATACGATGATAGGTTGAATATCTGACACAGAATCTAGGATAGGTAATAGCCAAGTTATGTTTTTCAATTAAAGCCTTACATTGGTTAAAGTAATAAAGACAACGTTCGGGCTTATTTAAAAATTCATAAGCTAATTCTGTTACAAGATAGATTCGGGATAGAGTTAACCATTCTTCTTTTTCTTTACAAGTTTCTATTAAAGCAAACAATTGTTCAAGGGCTTCTCCTCTTGAATTATTTAATTCAGAGACACTTGCTAGTAAGAACTGGGCTTCTAATCCTTGAGAAGAATCTAATATGTTTTTTTCAGAGAGTTTTTGTATAAGTGGTTTAATAGTAAGCTTTGCACTATCTAAATGCTCTTTAAATAAAAATTGTTTTGCTTTGCTTAATTGTTTATTGATAAGAGAGGTATCTACATCGTTAAAGTTGGTTTCAGGTGAAATATGAAAATCTTTTTCTTTGGAATTGACGATTTCCTCTTGTGCCTTCAAAAAGGCAGGAATAGCAAGAAATAATAATAAATATATGTAGCTACTTTTTATGAGCTTCATTAGATTAGGGTATTAAGATGATTCAAAACATTTGGGCTATTCAAATATATGTGATTTTAAAGTAAGAAAATAGAAAAAAAAGATGAAATGTCCGTTTTCAGAAAGTCAATGTCCGTTTTGAGAAAGTGAATGTCCATTTTCAAACAAATGTTGTCCGTTTTCAGAAAATATGGAAGACTTACTCCCTCTAACTTTGTACCAGAACAATTTTTTATTTATTTAATGTATAAAATTTATTACCTAATGAAAAATTTATTTTATTTATTTACTAAAACTATTAATGTTTTAAAAATTCAACCCTCAACAATTCTTTTAGTATTATTAATGATTTGTTCATTCTCTAGTTTTGGACAAACAAACAGGGCTCTTGATTTTGATGGGGCAAACGATAATCTAATTGGACCAGATACCAATTTCCCTCTTGGTGGTGAAGCTAGAACAATTGAAGCTTGGGTGAAGGCTTCTAGTGTAGTGGTCTATGGAAATATTTTAGAATATGGTCACCAAGCTCCATATGTATGGGGACAAAAATATGGAGTAGGAATACATCACTCAGGTAAATTTGCACTTTGGACACATGGAGGTGGAGGTGGTCCATACATTCATTATATCTGGTTGAGTAATACTAATGTATTAGATAATAATTGGCATCATCTTGCCGTGACTTTTGATGGTAGCATTTTAACATTTTACTTAGACGGTGTACAAGATGCTCAATATACCCTTCCCGCAGGGAACATCAATACAGTTTCCAACATTAATAATAATTATAGCATAGGCGGAGGGCTGTTGGATCAATATGGAAATCCTAGCAATTGGAGATTAAATGGTACTGTAGATGAAATACGCCTATGGGATTATGCTAGAAGCCCAGAAGAGTTAAATGAAACTATGAATTGTGAGTTGCCTGGAGATGAAGAAGGATTGGTTGCCTATTTCGATTGTAACCAAGGTATCCCTTTGGGAAGTAATCTTGGCGAAACTACACTTATCGATAGAGCTGGAAATGATAATAATGGTACTCTTTCTAATTTTGCCTTAAATGGTGCTAGTTCTAACTGGGTTGGAAGTACTGGAAACGTTTCTACAAGTTGTGTATCAGACACCGATGGCGATGGTGTAAATGATGATGTAGATAACTGTCCTGATATTGCGAATGCTGATCAAACAGATACAGATGGGGATGGTTTAGGTGATGCTTGTGATGATGATGATGATAATGACGGCTGTTTAGATGCAGAAGATGATAATCCATTAGTGGCAAGTGTAGATACAGATGGAGATGGTTTAGCCAATGATTGTGATAGTGATGATGACGGCGATGGAATTGAGGACAGTTGTGATACTGCTCCATTAGTAGATAATTTTGTATTTAATGGTATAGATGACAATTTCCCTACACAATGGCTTTGTGGAAATAAAAATAAGAAAGTGCTTGTCTGTCATGTACCTCCAGGAAATCCAGCTAATGCACATACTATTTGTATTAGTCCTAATGCCGTAGCGACTCATGTTGGGCATCATGGCGGTGATTATTTAGGAGAATGTACTTGTACGGGGCAAAGTACTAGAATGGCTTCAAACGTATCTAATATGATGGATGTAGATGTTTATCCTAATCCAGCTAGTGATGTATTGAACTTCCATATGCATGGAATTGGCAAAGAAGCTACGTTGAGTATTGTTGATCAATTAGGACGTCAAGTATGGACACAACAATTGGCAGAAGATCAACATATATTACAGTTGGATCTTTCAAGTTCAAAATTCCAAAATGGTGTTTACTTTGTTACAATTATTTCAGAAGGAGAAAAAACAATGAAACGTTTTAT
>JAHDII010000100.1 GCA_020630895.1 Saprospiraceae bacterium | reverse complement strand
TTGAAAGAAATTTTACACCATTCTTCAGGAAGACGACGGATATATTCTTTTTTTGGATTTTCTGTATAAGGATAAATAGTATCTACTTTAGAAAGTGTAATTGATTCTTCCACTCTAATTTTTGTATTAAATGGAATTTTTTCTATTATATTACTCGTTATACTTGGACTACAATATATGAAGTTTTCATTATTGAAAGTTTTATATGGTATAGGAATATCAAATTTTTTAAAATTAATTTTATCTATTGTAAAAACAGATATATCATTACAATTTTTGATGATAATACTATCTCTTTTTATTCCTTGTGCTAAAAGATTAAAATGTATCAATAAAAAAAACAAAATAATTATATTTTTCATTTCTAATAATTTTAATAATTAAAATAATATTGAATTATTCTCCAATTTCTATACGAATAGCTTTAGCTTTTTTTTGAATAATTTTTGTAGCAGGTCCTTCAATAGTGTTATTATAAATTCCTATTCTATTATGATATTCCGATTCAAAAAATACTGAAATATTTTGACTAGGAATATATAAATATTCTTCATTAGTAATTAAATCAATATACAATTTTGATTCAGGGTATTTTTTAATTATTTTTTCTAATGACATATCTACAGTTATACCTTGAATATTATATTTAGGAGATAAAATAAAAAATCTTTGAATATACCTATCGCTTGGTAAATCGCCAGGTGTTGTTGAAATAATAAAATCAAAATTATTAATAGCATAAGCTTTTTCTGAAGGGTGAATAAAAATATAGTCATCAAAATAATCCACACTTCTATCAATAAATTGTACTTTTTTATATTTTATATACATAGAATCTAAAGGCATGCCTACACAAATATCATTGATTCGATGAAGAGGTGTATATTGATTTTTTTTGCGATTAAAAAAATGTGTTCTAATAAATTTATTTTCTTTAAAAATATATTTTCCACTTTCTAAAAATTCTTGATAATCTTCTTCGTTATTGTGCCAACTAAGATTAAAATGCCTTTTTATTTGTAATTCATTATTTTCAAAATGAATATCTAGATTGCATTCATCTATAAATAATGAATCGTTATGTCCTGTAATTTCCCAATATTCTGAATAAGAAAATTTAGGAATATATGCTATGCTTGAATGAATAATATCAATTATGTAAAATTCTCCATACATGCTAAATAGCCCCCTTCCTCCATGAGTTTCTGTAACAGTAAAAGTGATAAATCTTGAATCAATAATATTAAATTTTTGTTCGTCAATATTAGAAATATGAAAAGGTATTTTAAAACTTACTTTTTTGTTTTTTTCGTTTTTTATGACTTCTACGATATTTTTTTCTGTATTGGAGTAAATTAAAAAATCAGATGAATTATTTTTTAATAAAATATTTTCAGTAGAAATAAGAGAATCGTTGTAGTTTGTTTCTGTTATTTCTAATTTTTCAAAAGGAATTGAAAAATTATCTTGAGCCAACAAATGAAATGTTGAAATCCCAAAAAAGATAATGGATAATATAATATTATTCTTCTCCATCATAATTAATTATTTTATTTGAATCATTTGAACCTTCAAAAGTACGACCATTAAATTTAAAAATACAAGTACATTCTTTTCGTTCAATTTCCAATTCTTCTATTTCTTCAAAATAATTACTTGCATTAGCAGGAATATCTAATATATTTTCGCATTCACAATCAATACTAAGAGGATTAGTAAGATATTCAGCAGTTATTATTTTTTTATTAGCATTATATTCTAAAGACATTTCTAATTCTGGACTTTCCGATTCTAGAGAATATTCAAATTCTTTTTGAAACCTATTCTTTTTTATAGCATATAAACTAATATGCTTATAAAAACAATAAGTACATCCTCTAACATAACCCTTTAATAAATATTTTGTTCCCTCCTTTGTTTTAATGCTATAAATTTCATCATAGCCATCTGAACTAAACATATCTGTTACACTAATTCCTTCTTTTGCATAATATTTATTTTCTTTATTTTTTTTATCTAAATAAAATAACATCGAAATTTGAGAACGATAAGTTCCTCCTGTTTTTTCATCAAAATAAAAATTAATCAATTTATGATCTTCTGAAATTGCAATATTAATATTGTCTTGATTTAAGAGAGATTTTATTTGAGGAATATATTTTTTTATTTTTTTGTGTTGAATAATTTTTTCTATATTATTGATAATCTTTTCTTGGTAATAAAAAATTAATACTTCTTCTAAAATAGAATCTTTTTGAGGATTAAGATATTCTTCTGCTTCTTCATAAATCTTTTTTAATTCTTTTATTTCTTTTGTACTCAAATGAGTATCTGTAAAAGAAATAAAATCATAACTAAAAGGACTGGTATGAGAATAATATTCTAAATATTGATTCGTTTCTTGAATTAATTTATTAAAAGATTGTCCCCAAGAAAAATGATTTACTAAGATAAATAGTATTAAAAAATATTTTTTCATGTTTTTAATTTTAAAAACACAGATTCCATTAAATAATGAAACCTGTGTGGATGGATAAACAAAACGAATTAATCATTAATACTTAAAACGGATTCTTTTTTTAGGGTTATATTAGTTGAATAAAACCTTTCGTCATCTAAAGCGGGTTCAAAAGGTAAAGGAGTATAAGGATCATCATAATTTTCAGTTGTCATACTTCTTTGAATACAAAGAATTGAGCTGTTTCCTTGAATGGTAATTAGGGGTTTTGTTTTTCCATCTTCAAAAGTATATGGATTCATTGTAATATTCCATTTGAAGTTTTCTATAGGAATTTCGGTATTTAAAATTTTATTTTTTGCAGTTTCTTGTGCTAATAACCATTGTTCTTTTTCTTCATCATTAGAAAATGTAGGAAAATCGTTTTTATCATTTAAAATTATTGTTTCATAAATAGGGATATTAATAATCTTGTAAAAAACATCGCCTAAAAATTGAGGCTCAGTTTGTTCTAATGCTATATCCCATTCTACTTCATCTTCTGGATATTTTTCAATAAATTTATTTTTTAATGTTGAATTTATTTTTTGTTGATTGGAACTTAAAGGAATATTCCAACTTTCAGTAATATATCTTCTAGAATCATCTTCAGAAGATTCATAATGAATAAAATGATTTGTAGCATACACAAGAGGTTGTTCAATATCATTTCCTCCAAAAGCTTGAGCTATCATTTCTAATAACAAAGGGTTTTTTCCTACAGAAGAACCATAAATAATGATTTCAGTTTCATAATCTACAATATGATCAGATAAAGGAATAAAAGTGTTATTATTAATACTAGATAAAATATTTTTTGGGCTTATATTTTCTTCTTCTGTATTTAAAGGAATTCCTAAACCTTTCCATTCATTAGTACGAACAACTATATTAATAATTCCCCAAGGTTCTCCATTTTCTGGACGATTTTCTTCTAGATAATTTCTAATATCATATAAAGATTTACAAGAAGTAACAATAGACTCATCTATAGAAATAGGGTTCAATCGATGAAATTTTTCTGCTTCAGAATAATAATTCTCATCTCCATCATCTTCTCCCATAATAAAAGTGATAGTTTCTCTATATTCAATACGTTCTACAGGGTAAAAAATATCTTCAATAAAAGAGGAATTATTTTCTGGATGTGTAGTTTTTATTACACGAGGAGTTGTATCTCTATTTGAACGTGTATTTTTCTTATTTTTAATATCTATAACTAAAAGTGTTATACCAAATATTAAAGCATATCCTAAAACAATCATTAATTTTTTCATCTTCACTTGAATTTTCGTTTTTAATTACAAGTGCAAGATAGGGGCATTCTAAACTGAAATGCTTGATGCTTTACTGGTAGTATAGTATAAAGGAGTATTCGTTATCTTTTATTGAGAATCTGTTTTGTCAGTGTTCACTGATAGCTGAAATACTGAACACTGTTTACAAATTTTTGAAAGACTTTCGTTTTTTGATAAAATATTGCCATACAATACTTTTAGAATAAACACCTGTTTTTTGAAAAGTGCCAATACTTACTTTTTCAATAGCTTCATTTTCTTCTCTTCTTTTATTTTTATGTTCTGCAAGAGAAGAAAAGAAATCCCAATGAGCTTTTCTAATGGCATTAATATGAGAAAATTTGAGTTGAAACAAGAAGCGAATACCTGCAAGACCGTCTAAAACTAATCGTAAAGGAATAAGCCAATATAATTTTCCTTTACGTTCGTTTTTATAAAGAACAATTAAACTATTTCTAAAATTCAAAAAAGTTTTAAAAGGATTTGTATTGCTTAAAGTTCCTCCTCCAACATGATATACAACAGATTTAGGTTTGACCATAACTTTGTATCCTGCTCTTTTTAATCGCCAACAAAAATCAATTTCTTCCATGTGAGCAAAAAAGAAACCATCAAAACCTCCTAATTGTTTGAATAATTCTGCCCGAACAAACATAGCCGCTCCACTAGCCCAGAAAACTTCTTCACTCGTATCATATTGTCCCTTATCTTCTTCTACTTGTTCAAATATTCGTCCTCTACAAAAAGGATAACCCCATTTATCCATCCAACCACCACAAGCACCAGCATATTCAAAATATTCTCGATTTTTATGAGACTTAATTTTAGGTTGACAAGCTCCAATTGTAGCATCTCTTTGCATTAATTCTATAATGGGTTCTATCCAATTCATAGTAGGTTCTACATCAGAATTGAGTAATACAAAGTAATCGGCATGTATTTTTTTTAAAGCTTCATTATAACCTTTAGCAAAACCGTGATTTTCTTTTAATTGAATGAGTTTGACCTCTTGAAAAGAATTTTCAACTAATTGAGAAGAACCATCTTTAGAATTGTTATCAGCTACATAAATATCTAAATTAGGATAACTACTAGATAAGACAAAAGGTAAAAATTCATTTAAATAATCTCTACCATTAAAGTTGAGTATAACAACGGCTACTTTAGGTAATGATTTTTTTTGAATTTCTTTTTCTTCTAATTTTTTCCGTTCTCCCAAAACAGCTAGAGCATTAGCTTTATCTTGAATCAATTGAGCTTTTAAAGATTCTAATCCAGGAAATTTTTCATCATCTCTAATTCTTCTAACAAAATCTACTTTTAAATTTTCACCATAAATATTTTTATCAAAATCAAAAATATTAACCTCAATTACATAATTTGTAGCATTTTCAATTGTTGGACGATTTCCAAGATATAACATTCCATCATATCTATGTCCATTATGATGAATATAAACCGCATAAATTCCAACAGCTGGAGTTAATTTATACCTATCATGAATTTTTAAATTAGCAGTAGGAAAACCCAATTCTTTTCCAAGAGATAATCCTTTTATGACTTCTCCTGTAATTGAGAAATAATGGTTTAATAATTCTGTAGCTGTTATAATTTCTCCTTCGCTAAGAGCTTTTCTAACCTTACTAGAACTTACAGCAATATGATCTATTTCTTGTTTAGGAATTTCTTCTACCAAAAAACCACATTGTTCTTCATAAGATTTTAATAAATTAATATCTCCTTTTCGTTGATTACCAAAATGATGATCATATCCTATTACAATTCTTGAAGGATGAAAATGATGTACTAAAAAATTAAGAATATAATTTTCAGGACTTTGTTTTGAAAATTCAAGAGTAAAAGGAACAATGACTAAATTATCAATACCATATTTTTTGACGAGTTCAATTTTTTCATCAATAGTAGATAGTAATTGTAAATTGCTATGCTCTCCTTCTATAACCAAACGAGGATGAGGGTGAAAGGTAATCAATACACTTTCGCCTTCCACTTCTTTTGCCAACTGCTTTACTCGTTCTAATATTTTTTGATGTCCAGTATGAACACCATCAAAAGAACCTATAGTAATGACTGTGTTAGAAAAGCCTTTTAATGCTGATAATTCTTTAAAAACTTTCATTTATTCCTTTAGGAATTCTTTTCAAAGTGTGAATTTATACATTTACCTCACTACCTTTGCTATGAATTTCAATAAAATTTTAAGATGATCGAAGAAAAAAAAATAGTTGAGGCTCTTTGTACAGTAAATGACCCTAAAACAGGGCAAGATATTATTAGTAGAAATATGGTGACTCAACTCAAAATAGAAGGACAAAATGTAAATATGAATGTTTTGTTACCTACTCTGCAATATGAAGGAAAATCTGAACTCAATTTTGCGATCATTTCTGCTATTCAAAATGTGTATCCCCAAGCCAATGTTAATATACATTTAGTCACTCAAACGCCTCAATCACAAGCTCCTGTTTCTACATTACCTCAAGTAAAAAATGTAATAGCAGTAGCTTCTGGAAAAGGAGGCGTTGGAAAATCTACAGTAGCGGTTAATTTAGCTTTAGGACTCAAAGAATTAGGAGCGAAAGTAGGTTTGATTGATGCTGATTTATATGGTCCTTCTATTCCTACAATGTTTGGATTACAGGGACAACGCCCTAAGGTAACTACTGTTTATGGTAAACCCAGAATTAATCCTATTGCTACCCATGGCATTCATTTAATGTCTATTGGATTTATTATTGAACCTGAACAAGCAGTTGTATTAAGAGGTCCACGCCTAGGAGGAATCATCAAACAATTTATTAATGAATGTGTTTGGCCAGAATTAGATTATTTAGTTATTGATTTGCCTCCAGGAACAGGAGATATTCAATTGACTTTAGTTCAAACTATACCTGTTACAGGGGCAGTAATGGTTACCACTCCTCAAGAAGTAGCAGTTGTCGATGCAGTAAAAGCCATGAATATGTTTTTATTGTCTAATGTGAATGTTCCTATTTTAGGAATAGTAGAAAATATGTCTTGGTTTACACCAAAAGAATTACCGAATAATAAATATTATTTATTTGGAGAAGGAGGAGGAAAGAAGTTGGTAAAAATGAGTAAATCTATGTTATTAGGACAAATTCCAATAGTTCAAGGGATTAGAGAAGCAGGGGATCTAGGGCAACCTGCTATTTTAGGAAATGAGCCTATTGTTAAAGAAGCCTTTTTAAAAGTAGCCCAAAATACAGCAAGACAAGTAAGCATTAGAAATGAAATGTTGCCTCCTACAAAAATTGTAGGAGTAAAATAAAATAATATCTAAGATTAAACAGATTATTGTGTAAATTTGTAGTATTAATATAAAGAATTATAATAGTTATGGCTCCTGAGGAGAAAAAAGAATTAATAGAAAAAGTAGATGCTGCTTTAAATACCATTCGTCCACATCTTCAAGCAGATGGTGGAAATATAGAAATTGTAGATATTACCAATGATTTACAAGTACACATTAAATGGTTAGGAAATTGTTCTGCTTGTTCTATGTCTGCTCTCACTATGAGAACAGGAATTGAAGAAACACTAAAAGCAAAAGTGCCAGAAGTTGCAGGTGTGATTGCTGTTAATGGTGTAGATGTAGTGTAATAGAATGGAATTATATGGCTTCGGGATTTATAACATTATCAAATGGACAAGATTGGTCAGCACGTTGGTCAAGTTACGATTGGGTGCTTGAAACAGTTATGAACGAATTGAGAGATTCTGGACTCGAAAAAACATTAAAAGATTGGATTTGTTATATTCTACCTAATGAAGAAAAGGGAGATGTTGAAAGTGGTTATTGTTATCATAAGGCAACAGATGGAAAGGAAAGTATTTTACGAATTATTGATACAAGGTTAATGAAACCAGAATTTGTCGAAATATTTTGGCAAACAGTGAAAAAACTTGCTTCTAAGTTACAAAGAGAAGAAGGAATTGGATTTTATATAAATGAACTTTACGATATATATATATCAAGTCTTAACGAAAAAATTGAAGAGCCAAATGATGATGATACATTAAAGGAAATTTTCTTTGTAGGAAACTTTGCAATTGGAAAATGAAACGCTGTGTGACAATATATATCAAGTATTACTATGTTTGAAACACACATTTACATTGTATATCCTATTCAATTTATAGAAGAGTTAAGCGAAAAATTAAACTGATTCATGACTAGAAAAGAACTCTTTCAACAAATTCTCCAAAAGAAATCTTATTTGTGTATTGGTTTAGATACAGATATACAAAAGATTCCCTCTCATTTATTATCTTATGAAAATCCAGTATTAGAATTTAATAAACAAATTATTGAAGCTACAAAAGATTTGTGTGTAGCCTACAAGCCTAATATTGCTTTTTATGAAAGTATGGGATATAAAGGTTGGCAAACTCTAGAAGAAACTTTAAAAATTATTCCTAAGGAACATTTTACCATAGCAGATGCCAAGCGAGGAGATATTGGCAATACTTCTAAAATGTATGCTCGTACTTTTTTTGAACAAATGGATTTTGATTCTATTACCATTGCTCCATATATGGGAGAAGATTCTGTAAAGCCCTTTTTAGAATTTGAAAATAAATGGGTGATCCTTTTAGCTCTTACATCTAATCGAGGGAGTCAAAATTTTCAAAGAACATTACAAGAAAATGGAGAACCTCTTTTTGAAAAAGTGATGAATCTTTCTCAGCAATGGGCAAGCAAAGAAGAATTGATGTTTGTAGTAGGTGCCACTCATGCAGAAGATTTTAAAAAAATTAGAGAAATTGCTCCGGAACATTTTTTATTGGTTCCAGGAGTAGGAAAACAAGGCGGCGATTTACAAACATTATCTCAATTTGGAATGAATGATCAGGTCGGTTTATTAGTTAATTCTTCAAGGGGAATTATTTATGCTGGTCAAGGAAAAGATTTTGCTCAAAAAGCAAGAGAAGCTGCTTTGGCTCTTCAACAAGAAATGGCTAGTATTTTAGAACAACGATTTTAAGGAATTGATCTAATAATTACATTTTATAGAGTTACCATGATTCAACTAAAAAGAGATAATGCAGTTTGTTATTGTTGGCGTTATAATGATGAAGAAAGTATAAATGATAACGAACATTTAATAGTTAGAATAGCATTTGCTAGAGAATATTGGAAAACTTTTTTTAAAACTTTTGAGCAGGCTAATAGGAATTATACTGATATTTTTATGAAACTTACTATGATTCCTCCAAATAATCCTGTACATGATTTAGATTCTTCTAATTTCTATGAGGAAATTCCAATAAGTTATGAAAGTATTATTTTTAAATATCAAGCTCAATTATCCTATCCTTTATTTAATATAGATGATGACAACAAATTGATTGAAGTGTTTTATAATGACAGTTTTTTTGTTAAAGTAAAAGAATTAATTGTAGAAGTAGATAAAGCACCAATAATAGATGCATTTAATTTAGAAATAGAAGTATTGTTTAAAGAAGAAAAAGTAAAAAGCAGATTAATGTTTTTTGCTGCAGGAGAAGGAAGGATTGTGTTTTCAGGATAAGAACATTTCGAAAGCAAGAAAATTAAATTTTTATCTTTGTACCTTAATTTTCAATCATCGTCATAAAAAGAAAATAAATTATCATAAAATGAGTAAGGAAAAATTTATTGAAGAAATTAATGCAGGATATACTTTTAAAGGAGAATCGATTATTTTGGGTGGAGCGATGTTGGATAAAGAATGTCAAACAAATACTTTGGTAAAACTTCCTTTAAAAACATTAAATAGACATGGATTAATAGCAGGGGCAACAGGTTCGGGAAAAACAAAAACCTTACAAATTATAGCGGAACATCTTTCAGCAAATAGTGTCCCCGTTTTACTGATGGATATCAAAGGAGATTTAAGTGGTATAGCAGCAGCAAGTGATGGACATCCTAAAATTTATGAACGTCATGATAAAATAGGTATTCCTTTTGAGCCCAATAACAGCCCTGTAGAATTTCTAAGCCTTTCTGATGAAAAAGGAGCAAGACTTAGAGCTACTGTTTCAGAATTTGGTCCAGTATTATTTTCTAAAATATTGAATTTGACTACTACACAAGAGGGCATTGTCGCCGTAGTTTTTAAATATTGTGATGATAAAAAAATTCCTTTACTTGATTTAAAAGATTTCAAAAAAACATTACAATTTATGACCAATGAGGGGAAGGAAGAAATCCAAGGAGAATATGGTCGTCTTTCTACTGCTTCTGTAGGAACTATAATGCGTAAAATTGTAGAAATTGAACAACAAGGGGCAGATACTTTCTTTGGTGAAACGTCTTTTGATATTGATGATTTAATGCGTATTGATGAAAATGGAAAAGGAATGGTGAATGTTATTCGCTTAACGGATATACAAGACAAACCTAAATTGTTTTCGACTTTTATGCTACAGATGTTAGCAGAAATTTATGCTACTTTGCCAGAAGAAGGTGATGCAGATCAACCCAAATTAGTTCTTTTTATTGATGAAGCACACTTAGTCTTTGAAAAAGCAAGTGATGCCTTATTAGATCAAATAGAAGTCATTATTAAATTAATTCGTTCTAAAGGAGTAGGAATTTTCTTTATTACTCAAAATCCTAAAGATATTCCAGAAGATGTACTAGGACAATTAGGATTAAAAATTCAACATTCTCTTCGTGCTTTTACGGCAAAAGATAGAAAAGCTATCAAATTAGCCGCACAAAATTATCCTATTTCTGATTATTATGATACAGAACAATTATTAACAGAATTAGGTATTGGAGAAGCATTGGTTACAGTTCTTGATGAAAAAGGTCGTCCTAGTCCTTTAGTCCATTGTTTGCTTCGGGCTCCTCAATCTAGAATGGATGTTCTTACGGATAGAGAAATTAATGCTATTATT
>JAHDII010000099.1 GCA_020630895.1 Saprospiraceae bacterium | reverse complement strand
TATTTATAAATTAAAACATTAAAACATTCAATAAAAAAATATTCTTTTTTTTTTATAATTTCATTTTTGGGTGTAGCAAAAACAAAAAATACTTATTTATTTTTTGAGCAAACTTTGAGAATATTAATATTTTATATAATTTGAGGCTTGAAAGAAGAGATGTATTTTAACTTATTTATTAGAATCAATAAAATATTATTAATAATGGCACAATCGAAAAGAAAAAGAAAATTAGAAGCAAAACATAAAAAACAAGAAAAACAAGCTTTTATTATTATAGTCGTTATTACACTTATTGCTTTGGCTCTCGCTTTTATGTATTTCTATTCTAGCTTATAAAAATTGTTAGAACAACAATTTTTATAAGCATTTATCAAGACAAGAATAAAGTTATATTTTTTTACCTTTCATCGCTTGAGCAATTGTAGCATCCATTGCTTTATGAGCTAAAGGATGTGTATATTCATTTAATTGTCTCATTGCTTCATTAATATCATCCTTACTATTACCTTCAACAACAGCTTTTAGTTGAAGTGTAAGTATTTGAGTTTGCTGAATTTCTTCTTTGTTTAAAATGCTTTGATTTTGTTTCAAGAATTTATTTGCTGCTAGAATAATATTTTTGGCTTCTACTTTGGCTTCTAATAAAGCCCTTTTATTCATATCTGATTCAGCATTCTTAATAGATTCTAAAAGCATAAGAGCCATTTCTTCTTCACTTAATCCATATTGAGATCTAATTTCAATTTCTTGTTCTACTCCTGAACGAGTTTCAGCAGCTTTTACTTTTAAAATACCATCAGCATCAATAATAAAATGAATTTCAATCTTAGGAATTCCAGCAGGCATAGGAGGAATTCCTTTTAAAATAAATTCTCCTAATTTTCTATTATTTTCTACTAAGTCTCGTTCTCCTTGAAATATAGAAACTTTCAAATTTGTTTGTCCATCTATAGATGTCGTATAATTTCGACCTGCACGAGATGGCACTTTTGAATTTCTTGGAATAATCACATCCATTAGACCTCCTATTGTTTCAATTCCTAAAGAAAGAGGTGTAATATCTAATAATAAAATATCCTTTTGATTTCCTGCTAAAATATCTGCTTGGATAGCAGCACCTAATGCAACTACTTCATCTGGATTTAATTTATCATATACTTCTTTCTCAAAAAATTGAGTTACCTTTTCTTTTACTCTTGAAGAGCGAGTAGATCCTCCTACCATGATTATTTTATCAATTTGCTTTTTTTCTAGATTTGCATCCTTGAGTGCTTTTTCACAAATTGTAATTGTAGATTGAATAATAGGATCAATTATCGTATTGAATTCTTCTTGTGTGATTGAAAAATCTATATTATTTATAGTTGTAGAAAATTGTTTATGATTGGAAAGATATTTTTTGGCTCGTTCTGCTTCTAATCTTATTTTTTGATTGAATTCTTTATTGTCAATTAAATTTTCTTCTATTAAAGATGATTTTTTTATCCAAAAATCAATAATAGCTCTATCAAAATCATCTCCTCCTAAAAAAGTATCTCCATTTGTAGAAAGTACTTCGAAAATTCCATCTTTAATTTCCAAAATTGAAATATCAAAAGTTCCTCCTCCTAAATCATAAACAGCAACAACTTCATCCATTTCTTTACCAATTCCATAAGCCAAACTTGCAGCAGTAGGTTCATTGACAATTCTTAATACATTTAGTCCTGCTAATTTTCCTGCATCTCTAGTCGCCTGTCTTTGCGTATCATTAAAATAAGCGGGTACTGTAATCACTGCTTTAAAAACTTCGGCATTTAATTCTTCTTCAATTCTTAATTTTAATTCTTTTAATATTTCAGCAGATAATTCTATGGGAGTAAAATATTTATGAGCTACTTTTATTTTTACTAATTTTTCCTCATCTTCATCAATTACTTGATATCCAAAATAATTTTGAAATTGAGCTAGATCATTAAAAGATTTTCCCATCAATCTTTTAACAGAAT
This sequence comes from Saprospiraceae bacterium, assembly GCA_020630895.1. GTDB lineage: Bacteria > Bacteroidota > Bacteroidia > Chitinophagales > Saprospiraceae > JAHDCE01. The sequence goes on along the minus strand of JAHDII010000099.1, from coordinate 8,892 downwards.
AAATTGTTTTTTCTGGTTCTTGAACCAACATTTCTTTAGCTGATTCCCCTACTATAATTTGATTTTCTTTACCAAAATGAATAATTGAAGGGACTAAAGTATTTTTATTATTTTTTCCTTTAACCGCAACAGGATTTCCTTCTTTAATATAAGCGACTAAGCTATTTGTTGTGCCTAAATCTATACCTATAATAATATCGCTTTGTTTTTTTACAGTACCTTCTTTAAGATTGATCGAAATTTTTGCCATTTCTATTTTTTTGCAAAGATAATCATTCATTAGACTTTAGCACGAATTGTTTTTTATGAGAGACGAATTAGATTTTCAAAAAATCAATTGCCCATAATCAGTAATTCATAATAAAGTCTATTATAAAAAATCCTTCACTCTATAGTAAGAGTGAAGGATTTAAAATATTTATTAATATTATATTTTACTTACCTCCTAAATTAGCAGGTGTAATTGTTGGCGATGCCGATGGTGCTGATTTAATTGTTGGTGTTGTAGTAGCAGGAGCATTAGGATCTTTTGCTACATCAGCAGAAATCTTTAATATAGTCTTTACAGGCTCTGTATTTGCTGTAATTGTTACATTCTTAGTTTGCTTTCCTGGTTTTTTAGAAGAATCGAATTTCACTTCAATTTGTCCTTCTTTTCCTGGAGCAATAGGTTCTTTTGGCCATTTAGGTACTGTACAACCACAGCTTCCTTTAGCATCACTAATAATTAAAGGATTTTTTCCTGTATTCTTAAATTTGAAAATATGAGTCACTTTTTCACCTTCAGTAATATTTCCAAAATCAAACTCTGTTTCAGTAAACGACACAGTTGTTGGAGGTCCTGTTGGCTTAGGAGGCTCAGGAGTTTTAGTATTTGCAGCAGGCGTATTTGCTACACTTGGGTTTGTTTTTAAGCTTTCACGAGCTTTATCTCTATCTGATAATCCTGATGCAGAAGAAGAACTTGAAGAACCGAAGCCTCCTGAAAACATCATATATCCTAACATTAAGATAATTACAGCTAATAAGCCTATCTGTATTTGATTTGATTTTTCCATCTTACAGTAAAAAATTTTATTTATTAAAAAATTAAAATAATATGCAAAAATATAAAAAATAGTTAAAAAACAAGGGTTTTCATATCATTACAAATTCTTATACTGCAAATTTAAAGCCCAATTTCTCATTTTGCTGTTAATACTTTAGCAACATTTGTTAATGAACTGTTAAGTCTTCTTTTAAATTTATTGAGATGGCTTGTTGGACTCTTCTTTTTGTATTAGAAGCATTTTCAATTCTGCAATCTGTTCTTGAAGTGCATCTACTTTTCCTTCTAATTCATCATTATTATCCATTGTCATTTCATCTACAAAAATAGCATTTACTAAACTCATTCCTAAAACACCTCCTATCATTACAACAATAACAAAATATAATCTCATTGCCCACAGAGACCAAGGCGTTTTCATCGATTCATCTAATGCTCCTGGCATTTCATACCATCCTTCAATGGTAAACATTTGAAAAATAGAATAAGAAGACTTTAGTGGATTTCCAAATTGTTCTGGAGCCAAATGACCAAATAAATGACAAGTAAATAAGGCAAACATAAAATTCAAGAACATCAATCCTAAAAAAACAAAAACAGAGGCTTTCATAGCTCGTCCCACACCTTTTAGAATATGTTTCATATTTGGAATAAATCGAATGAATCGAAACATTCTTAATAATCTAAACATTCTAAAAACAAGTAATAGAGATGTTTGAGGAATAAAACTAAAAATATCTGGTGCAATATTTAATAAAATAGAAGGGACACTTACAGCAACTAAAAAGAAGTCAAATTTATTCCAACTATCTTCGAAATATTTTTTAATTCCTAGAGATCGCCATTTGACTAACATTTCCAATAAAAAAAACCAAATAAAAAAATGATCCAAATGGTGCAATAACGTGCTATGTCGGTACTCAGGAAATGCCATCCATGTAATCACCATGGCATTTAAAACAATAGCACTTAATATAATTTTATCTGAAAGAAATATTTTATTTAAGAATTTCATGCTAAAAGAAATCATTTGAATATTTAAAAATTATATTTTCAATCCAAAATTATCTAATCGATTATGATAGTAATACAATAAATAAAAATCTTGACTAGTAATAATATTTTTCTTTTCATCATACCCTAGAGGATTTTTATCATGATATAACCCTATGTTAGACGTACCATCTTTTACTACATCTTCAATAGACCAATTTAATTCTTCGGATAAACAAATTTTATTTTGCTGCTGCAATTTTAATAATTGTTTTTTTACAATTTCAACTTCAGCACAAAAATCTTCAAAAGGAATTTCAAATTCATTTATTGGCGATCTCAAAATACCATAAATATCAATATTAGGCATTTGTTTTTTCAACATTTGAAATGCAGTAAATGCAACAAGATGACTGGTTAAAACAATATTATCTTTATGAAAGCTTTCTATAACTTTTTGAGCTAATCGCCTTGTAAATTCACTTTCTCTTTGAAAATCTGCATTAATTTCATCATTTAAAGTAAAATATCCTTTGATATCTAAAGGATTTCCTTTTTTATCATAACTCACACCATCTTTGTCAACTACATTTCCAATAACATCTAAAGGTTGTCCAAAAGAAAGTGTAATTTCAGAACTACGAGAAGAATATTGCCAAATAAATTTTAATATTTTTGTAATCCTTCGAGATTCATCAGATTTTGGAGGAATAAATAATTCTTCTCCTGTACTTTTTAAATGTTGATTAATTAAACTCTTCGCTTCTAGTACAAAATGATATCCTATAACAACAGGAACAATAAAAACTTTTCTATCAAAGCCTTTTTGCATCAAAATTCTTTGAGCTTCTACTGTTGAACCTAATAATCCTAATTTTAATTTAGTTTCTAATTTTCCAGATCGAGAACGGGTTCCCCCTGGAAAAAATAAACAATTAGTCCCTCTTTGAATTGCCAAATTTGACATTCCTTTGAGTGTTTCTAAATATATTTTATTTTTTTTTCTTCTATCTACTCGATAAGCTCCCAAACGATTCATATATCGAGCTACAATTTTATAATTAAATAAATTTAAACCTGCTCCATAAGTAAATGAAGGAACTCCTACAACAGCATCTAAAGCATAGCCCACCATTATTGAATCCAAATTACTAAAATGAGTAGGAACTAAAATAACTGTTCCTTTCGTCATTAAGCTTCGCAATTCTTCTACAGCACCATATACTTTTATTCTTTCTTGTAATTCTCTACGATGTCCAAAAAATCTTCCTTTAGCAATTGTACTTGTTATACTTCCTGCTGTATTAAAAATAACTTTAAAAAATTGAGTTAAAAATTTACGTGCAAATTTAAATGTTGAAGGTTTAAATCCACCAACAATTTCTGTAGAATACCTATCAACAATCTTTCTCAATAATTTTTCATTAGCAACTGCCATATCTGCCTTTGTAATTTGGCTAGGCTGATCTGCTATAGATTTTTTAATTTTCCGCCAAAAAGACATTTCATCATCTGGATCGACTTTCCAAGGTTCTTCTTTAATTCTGTTGGTTTCTAAATACGCTGCTCTAGCAATACCATGTCGAACCGTTTCAGGATCTTTTTGCATGATCCGATGAATGGTAAATTCGGAAACTTCTCTAGCAAATTCTTTATTATTCTTATATAATTGATTAACAGGCCAATCTTTAATATCAGGAATTACATGAGAATGAACTTTGCTTCGCTTCATAAGGATGCTAATTTTAGTTTTGCAGCTTCTACAGCTTTTTTTGTAGTGGCTAAAAATACTTCACCATCAATAACTATAGTTGGGCGTTTTAAAAATGTATATTCTCCTAAAATCAAAGTTCTATATTCTTTTTCTGAAATAGATTTATCTTTTAAGCCCATACTTCTATATTTCATTGAACGACGATTAAAAAGAGCTTCGTAACTTCCTGTTTGTTTTTTAAGTATATCCAATTCTTTTGCAGAAATATGCTTTTCTTTAATATTCTGCAAATCAAAATCAGTAGCTTCAATTCCTAATTCTTCTATAACTTTTTGGCAAGTTCTACAATGTGGTAAATAAAATACTTTATTCATCATAACTTTTGATTTCTCGCAAAGATAAAAATCATTCGATAAAGGCAAGAATTCATCTCACTTTTTCAATTATTTAAAAATAAAATTATATATTAGCAATTATTATAATAGCAGCCATATTTCAAAAAAACAAGAAACTTTATATCTAAATATTAAAATTGATATGATAGAATTGAAGTATGTTTACATTATGAGAGGTACAAAATGGAATTTCAAAATAGGAATTAGTAATGATCCTGAAAGAAGGCTTACTGAAGTATCTCACAATCCTAAATTAATTTCAACTTATAGATTTTTTAATGCTCATAGCATTGAAAAAATATTACACACTATCTTTAATAGAGATAGGATTACTAGAAGTGGTAGTGGTAAAACAGAATGGTTTATGCTTGGTGTAGGAGGAATTATACGACTTAGACTTACTCTTTTATTTTTTAAAATCATTCATGATGCTATTATTGGAGCTGTTTTAGTTGCTTTAGTTATATTTATAATATGGTTTTTTAAAAATAATAGTGTTTAATCTTTATAAATTATTAAAATATAACTAATTGATTACAAATATCTTAACCATTACTTTTCTTAAAAAAAAATAATTTCAATACAAAAATGTAATAAAACTTGTAACAAACAGCCCCTATCTTTACATTAATAAAAAATATAACCACTCTAATTATAAAATTTTATAATTAACAACTCCCCAAACTTCAATACATAATTCTTTGTTAAAACCAAATTAAGAAAAATGAAAAATTGGATACTCTCGATTTGCCTCATCTCTACATCTATAATACCTTTTGCGCAAGTTAAATATGATGAAGGACGCCTATCTATTTATGTAAAAGATCAATATAATGATACAATAGCAATTCAATTGCTTCAAGGTCTTTTAGACTCAAATGAATATTATTATCTTCCTCAATATCCTCATTTATCTAAAAAAGGAAATAATTTCGAAATATCATGTATTAAGTATGTAGGAGAAAATGAAGAAGCCAATGGTGGTTTATTTCACGCTCTAGTTAAATTTACACTCCCTGCTGATTTATTAGAACAAGTAGAAAAAAAATTACAAAGTCTTGTCCCTAATGCTAGGCTTGCTGGACCAGTACCCATGAGACAAGCCGTATCTGATGGAGAAAATGGAATGGCTTCATTTAAAATTGTATCTTCAATTTTAAATGAAAATAGTGGGTTCACTAATGCTGTAATTACTTCTGGTCATGCTCCTTTACTACCTGATTCAAGAGCAGCAATAGCTGCTAAATTAAATCAACATGGTGCTACTCTTTTATGGGAATCGCTTCAAAGTCCTACTTCTGATATTTCTGTAACTATAAGTGGTAGCTATGAAGCTGCGGTAAGAGGTTACAATGCTACTGTTAGTGCTGATGTTAGTACTATTTATGAACATTTGAGTACTGTTGTTAATTTACAAAAAGATTTTTCTAAAAGACATCTCAGAAAAATTTCAGATGAATTGGTTCAAAATCAAATGTTGAAAATTGAAGTTTTTGATCGTTCAAAAGGATTGGATATCAAAAATGATGATATGCAAGGAATTTTAGATTTAGTTACTGAAAAAATTACTGAATTAATGTTTGATACTCAAGTAGGTTGGGCTAAAATTCCTGCAAAAGAAACAGCTGTTGAAGCAGGACAAATAAAAGGAAGACAAAAGAAAGGTTGGTTTGCTCGTGTTTTTGGAGGTCATGATAATCCTAAATATGTAACAGATGATCAAATTGTAATGAAGCAACGAGAAGATATTAGAACTAATACTTTCTATCTAAATTTAAGTAAATCTACTACAATCAATGTTCCATTTTTTGCTTCTGGAAATTTAGGAGGTTTATATAATGAACATCAAGATAATAGCAAATATTTTAAAGTAGTCAATTTAGATGATCCTGATTTTCAATTGAGAGATATTTTGTTTCAAGTAGATGGTAATTTTGCAGAATCTTTTAAAGACATACTTAATTTTGTTTCTGTCAATTTTAAGAAAAAATATAATAATGGTAATAATGATGATATTATCAAAAGCATTATTATCAATAAAGATGATATTGAAAAAGGAGAAGACCTTAAAAGTATTGCTTATCCCAGACTAGGAAAACCACTAGATGAATGGCTCAATTATGAGTATCAAATTGCTTGGAGTTTGAAAGGAGAAAATAAAACCATTCAAATACCTGCAACTGATGATGAATGGCTCACCAGCAATCAACCGATTCTTTCTTTAATTCCTCCGTTTTCAAAACGAATTGTAGAAATTGATGCAGATAGATCTTTATTTACTTCTGCTAATGTTGCAACAGCATCTATTAAATTTTATGTCATTTTAAATGGAGAGCCTATTCCGCAAAAAACCGTAATTCTTCGAGCAACAGATGCCGAAAAAACAACTAAAATTGCTTTATACCATGATAAAGAAGAACCTGTTGCTTATCAAATTACATGGTATTCTGCTGATGGTAAAAAAGTAGAAGATCCTAAAGTTCTAACGGATGATTATATGTTTATTGTTCCTCAAAATTAATTAATTATCCGATTCATTTAAATAACAAACCATGATGAAATTCAAAAATATTATTACCCTCTTTTTGATAATATTTCTTGTTCAAAATATTATATCTGCCCAAGAATTATTAATCAATCAAGGATTCAAATCAGAAGATGGCTTATGGTGTTTTCCTTTGGCTTCTGATAACACACAATATCTATATCTTCCTCTTGATGGAAGACTAGCCAAAAATGAAAAAGATAGTCTTCCTAAGTTTTCTTATATGAGATATATCATAGAAAAACCAAGTGAAGAAGCCTCATCTTCAGCTATTAACAATGCTGACGGAGGAGGAATATTACATATGCTTGTCCTATATGATACCCCTAAAGAAATTGTTGAAAATGCTCAATCTGAATTAAGAAAATTATACGATAATAAAGAAATTACAATTACAGGACCAGTAGTATTTAAAAAAGCTCGTTACGCAGTAATTTCTTCTATTATTAGTGAAGATAATCTCAGAAAAAATAGCTTACTCACAACTGGAGAAGCTCCTGTATTAGAAGGAAGTAAAATAGCTTTATCTTTTGAATTAGATCCTGTTAAATCAAAACTTTTACTAGAAAGTTTTAAAATGGCAACCTCTGATGTTTCTATTGTTTTTGAACTCACTTTTGGAGGTTTAAGTGATAATTTTGAAGCTATTATGACGGTCAATTGGGATGAGTTTAGAAATAGTCAATCTTTTGGAGGGAAAGCCAATGTATATATTGTAAGTGCAGAAGTAGAAGCAGGTTTTGATAAATTAAGAAAAAACAATCATATCCAATTAGATATTAAGGGTAGTAATACTAAAATGGAGGCATTAATTCAAGTCGTTTATGAAAAATTGATGAAGCTCGTTTTTGAACCTATTTTACCTGAAGAAGCTACTCAACAAGATGATTCTAGAGCAGAAGACGCCTTAACAAGTGCTATAACAGGTCTTTTTGATACTGATGGAGCTCTAGGCAGTGGAAATACTTTAGGATTTGGCATAAGTGCTTTTTATAAGCAAAAAGATTTTGAATTTGAAGGCACAGGAACTATGGAATTTACTGGCAGATTTCCCCTAGATAGAAATCACTTCATTACATTTAATCTAGGAAATATGTTTGACCTATATGGTAATGATGAAAGAGTTTTTAAAGATGTGCCTCTTTATGATCCTGCTTTTAAGCAACGTGATATTTTTGTAGGAATTGATGGTGCATTAGAAAGAGAGTTTGAAAAAATGGTAGAAGGTGTTACTGTTTGGATGAAAAAAACACATGCTAATGGTACTGAAACAATTAAAGATGTTTTTATTAATAAAAAGAAATTTATAGAAACTGAAGGAAGACTTCCCATGTCCTATCTAAATCACGATGATGTTGACATGACGGAATGGCTCAATTATGATTATAAAACTATTTGGAAATTTACAGGAGGAGCTACCTATGAATCTGAATGGAAAAAAGAATCTTCTTCTATGATTAATCTTCATGTTCCTTTTAAAAGAAAAGCTATTGAATTAGAAGGAGATATTAATGATTTAACTCAACAAGATATTAAAGTTACAAAAGTAAAAATAGAATATGATTTTTTTGGTGAAACAAAAACTCATGATGTAAAAATTCGAGAAGGAGATAATTTATCTGAAAAATCATTTGAAATTACATTACCTACAAATCAAGAAGAAATTAATTATACTATTACTTGGTTTAAAAAAGACGGCTCTCGTTTAGAAAAAAAAGGTGTGGATAAATACGGTTTAATATTTATAGATGATACAAGTGAATAAGTTTCAATCAACTTAAAATTCAACTGCCCTAACAAATAAAATTATTTTATAATTTTAAAATATTAACCATTTTGAAAATAATAATAACTCATATTATTTCATGCTGTTTATTTATTTTTTTGAATCATAATTTTTGTTTGGCACAACAAGAAATTACCATTCAAGTTCCTCAAGAAAATAACGATAGCATAGAAGTAACCTTATATGAAGGTCATACTTTTTCTAATGGGAAAAGACCTTTTAATTATTTACCTATTCATTTAAGATTATCCACAATAAATAATCGACCTGAATTTTCTTTTATGACTTACAAAGATGATAATGGAAATATTAAAGGAGGAATTATGCATTTTTTAATTCAATGGGGATTAACTAAAAAACAAAAAAAATATATTAATCAATATTTAAAAAATAATATCGATTCTTTAGCTT
>JAHDII010000098.1 GCA_020630895.1 Saprospiraceae bacterium | reverse complement strand
TTCATCATCTTTTCAAGAAAAGGATAAATAGGTATTTCTTTAGTCCAATATTGTTGATTCATAAAGACCATAGGACTAGGAAATTCGTAAGAAATATAATGATTTTGACAAGCATCTTGAAAAATTTCTTGGATAGTTCCAGCACTTCCTGGAGAATATATAACACCTCCTTTAGCAATAGCTAATATCTTCTCTTACATTATTGGCAAAGTATTTAGCAATTTTAGTTGCAAATGGACTAGGAGGTTCATGTCCATAAAGCCAAGTAGGAATTCCTAAGCTGATATATTTCTTTTTTTGAGGATATTTTTGAATGACTTGAAATGATGTTTGTAACCATTTCTCTTGAGGTGTATAACTAGGACAAGTTTTTAAAATTTGAATTCCTTCTAATAATTCTTTTTCGGTTCTTCCTGCAAACCAAGCACCCACATGAGTAGCTTCCATCGCTCCAGGACCTCCTCCAGAAATCATTAAATATCCTTTTTCGGTTAATTCTTTAGAAATCGAACAAATTTTAGTATAATCTTTTGTACCTCGTTTTAAAGAATGTCCCCCCATAATCGCTACAATCTTTGTCTCTTCATAACTTCTAATAAAATCATGGAGTGCATCTGTAATAGAATGATCATGAATTCTTCTCGCTAATGATTCATAAATAGTTGAAGGTTCACTAGCTCCATTTTTCATATAATGATCATATACAATTTTATCATAAGTAGAATGATATGATTCTGCATCTTCAATTTTATATCCCGAATAGATAGAAGAACGAGTATATAATTTAGAACAATACATTTTAAAAGGAACATTCAGCTTTGGAAAAATAGAATTGTTACCCTCTTTAAGAATATGTGATTGAATATCGGGATCATATTGACAGCCCATAAAGAGGCAGTCTTGAAATTGGGTTTGAAGAATTAACTTTTTGACTTTAGTTAAATGAATCCCTTGAAAAACGCCTTTGATTACTAAAGGTGTTCTAGGTAATTCTTTTTTTATTTCTTTAATAGATTCGTATTCATGCATAAGATTAATAATTAGGAGGTATAATATCTTTAAAATGTCCATTCATTTTAATTCTATCTTGGAGTCGTTTCATTTCTTTAACTGTTGGAATTATTTTTTCTAAGTGATTTTTCATATAATTTTGTCGAGTGAGTTCATCATCAAGAGTTAGAAATTTATATTCTTGTTCTTGAGAAAAACCAACATCATGGGCTACATCAAACGTTTTAAAAGAATTAGGATCAGAATCAAAAGGTTTATTGATTTCTAAAATAGAAAATAATTCTTCAATGAGTGTAATAATATTATGATTGAGCAAAAGATCTGTATTATAGATTTCATCAATATATTCTATATCCGCAGCTCCATATAATTTATTGGGAGCTTTACGATAAAAATTTAATATTTTAAATCTTCGATTTCCTTTTGTTTTAATATCGGATTCTCCAGAAGGATATTTTTGTGTAAATTCTAAAATACTCACTTCTGTTCCATACTCAATTGCCTGTTGATTTGAAAAATAAGGAATTCCGAATACTAAATGATCAGCGACTAATTCTCGATAACGAGGTTCAAATATATGAAGGTTGAGATTTTCATTAGGAAAAACTACTAATTTTAAAGGAAATATTGGTAAAAATGCCATTATATTCAATCAAGTTATTATCTTACAAAGATTCTTAAATAATATGAAAACAAAAAGTATCACAGGAATTAACTTCAATTTTTTTTTAAAGCATATTAATAAAAAAGACAAAATGAAAAATTGCTATTTCACATCTAAATTAAATCATCTTCTATTATTAGGATTTATTTTTTCTTTATTAACGATTACTTCTTGTAAAAAAACAGATTATAGTGCAAAGTCAATGCCTGAATCCATTGGAACCTATATTTATGCCTATACTTCTGGTGTTATTTCTAGAGGTTCAGAAGTTAAAATCCGATTTAATGCTCCAGTCATTGCAGAGGATAAAATTGGTTCAGAAGTAGATAAAAAAGTATTAAATATTTCTCCGAGTGTTGAAGGAAAAGCTAGTTGGGAAGACGACAGAACGATTGTCTTTACTCCAGATACTTATTTTAATCCTGCTCAGCAATTTAGAGGAAGAGTGTATTTGAATACTTTATTTGAGAATGTTCCTCAAGAAGCTCAATTATTTGAATTTAATTTTAGAACAAAAGAACAATACTTTTCTGTTGAAATTGATGGAGTACAACCTACAAGCAATGAAGATTTAACTTCTCAAGAAATTTTAGGTTCTGTATATTTAACCGATGTAGAAGATTTAGAACAGGTTAAAAAATTAGTTGTTGCTAGACAAAAAGGAAGAAGCCTTAAAATTGATTGGGCTGCGGGAGCAACACCTGTAGAATTCAAATTTACAGTCAATGAAGTAGAAAGAAACAAAGGAGCTTCAGCTGTAGATATTAAATGGAATGGGAAACATATTGGAGTTTCAGAAAAGGGAAATAAAGAAATTGAAGTTCCTGCTTTGGGTAATTTTAAAGTGGTAAATGCTAAAGTAGAAAAGAAAGGAGATCAACATATCGTTGTATCATTTTCAGATCCTTTACAATCAACTCAAAACTTACAAGGCTTATTTCAAATTTCGGGATATAATGGCAAATTAAGATATTCTATAGATGGGAATCAAGTAAAGGTATATCCTTCTAAAAAAATGTCAGGAACAAAAACACTTACAGTATCTGAAGGAGTAGCTAATGCTATTGGTGCAAATATGAAAGATCCATCCATTTGGACTTTTGAATTTGAAGATGTTCTTCCTGCTGTAAAATTAGTAGGCAAAGGAGTGATTATGCCAGAATCAAAAGGTTTAATTTTTCCTTTTGAAGCCGTCAATTTAAATGCGGTTGAAGTTGAGATTTTTCAAATTTTTGAAAACAATTTACTTCAATTTTTACAAACGAATAATATGGATGGAGATTATCAATTGTCTAGAGTTGGTAGAATCATTCATAGAGAAAAAGTAAGCTTAGGAGCTTTAAATCCTAATGCAGATAAATCTAAAATGTCAAGATATGCTATAGATCTAAAGAATTTAATTCAAAATGAACCAGGAGCAATTTATCAAGTAAGAATTGGATTTTTGCCCTCATATTCAGATTATTTCTGTAGCAATAATAAAAATAAGGATGAACTCACTCTAGTAGATGATAATGTGAATGATAATGGAGATATTCAATCTATTATGGATAGTTATTATGGTGTAAGAGGATATTATTCTGGATATAATTGGTCTGATAGAAATAATCCATGTAAAGGAGCTTATTATAATTCAGATAGATTTATTAAAAGAAATGTATTTGCTTCTAATTTAGGAATGGTCGCTAAAAGAGGAAAAGATGGTTCTTTATTTGTAGCCGTTTCTGATCTAAGAACAACAGATCCAATTTCAGGAGCAGTAGTAAAAACTTTTGATTATCAACAACAACTAATTTCACAAACTTCTACTGATGGAGATGGCGTTGCTTTTATAGAAAATAAAAGAGAACCTTATTTCCTTGTAGTAGAAAATGGAATAGAAAAAGGGTATATGAAAATTAAAGATGGGCATTCTCTTTCTTTAAGTCGATTTGATATTAGTGGTGCAGTTACTCAAAAAGGATTAAAAGGATATGTTTATGGTGAAAGAGGTGTTTGGAGGCCAGGAGATACTTTGCATTTGAATTTCATTTTAGAGGATAAAGAAAATAAATTACCTAGTAAACATCCTGTTACTATGGAAATTTATGATCCTCGGGGACAATTACAGAAAAAAATGGTACAAACTGAAAATGTATCAGGTATCTATAGCTTTACAACACATACAGCATCAGATGATCCTACGGGTAGTTGGAGAGCCCAAGTAAAAGTTGGAGGAGCAACTTTTACAAAGTATTTAAAAATTGAAACTGTAAAACCGAATAGATTAAAAGTAAATGTAGATTTTGGTAAAGAAGAATTAGCTTTTGATGATCTAAAACCAGAAGCGAGTATTCAAGCGAATTGGTTACATGGAGCTCCTGCCAAAAATTTAAAGTGTAAGGTAGAAATGCAGTATCGTCAACAAAATACAACATTTAAAAAATATAAAGATTATGAATTTGATGATCCTGCAAGAGCTTTTAGTTCTGAACCTGTTGTCGTTTTCAATCAAAACTTAAATAGTGAAGGAAAAGCAACTATGGCTATTGAATTAAATGCCAAAGGAACAGCTCCCGGAAAATTAAAAGCAGGAGTTAAAACAAGAGTCTTTGAAAAAAGTGGAGATTTTAGTTCTGATAATTTTAGTATTTCTTATAGCCCCTATGAATCTTATGCAGGAGTAAGTATTGCTAAAAATAAATATGGAGAAAAACGATTAGATGTAGGTAAAAAGAATAAAATTGATGTTGTAGCAGTTTCTGAGAAAGGAGAACCTCTAAAAAATAGAAAATTAAATGTAGGATTGTATAGAGTAAATTGGAGTTGGTGGTGGGATTCTGATAATGATAATTTTACGAGCTATAATACTTCAAATCATTATGGTTCTATTGATAAAGCAGAAGTAACAACCAATTCTAAAGGTGATGGCAAAGCAGAATTTAAAATTGAAAGATGGGGACGTTATTTAGTAAGAGTTTGCGATGAAGAAAGTGGACATTGTACAGGAGATATTTTCTATGCAGGTTATCCTTGGAATGATGATGAATCTGGAGCGAACAAAGCAGCTTCTATGTTGGTCTTTACTTCAGATAAACAAGAATATAATGTTGGAGATGTAATGGAATTAAATATTCCTGCTTCAGAAATCTCTAAAGGATTATTAACCATAGAAAATGGTACAAAAGTATTAGAATCAAGATGGTTTAGTTTGAAAAAAGGAGAAAATAAAATCAAAGTTCAAACAAGTTCAAAATGGGCTCCTAATGTTTATGCTCATGTAACATTAACTCAGCCTCATGCACAAACGAAAAATGATTTACCAATTCGTATGTATGGAGTAATTCCTATAAAAGTAAAAGATCCTAAAACTGAATTAAAACCAGAAATTAAAATCGCAGATAAAATAAGACCAGAGGAAAACTTTACTGTTGAAGTCAAAGAAGCGAATGGAAAACCTATGGCTTATACCATTGCTGTTGTAGATGAAGGTTTACTAGACCTAACTCGATTTGCTACTCCAGACCCTTGGAATACTTTTTATGCAAGAGAAGCTCTTGGTGTAAAAACGTGGGATATGTACGATTATGTCTTAGGGGCTTATGGAGGTGATTTAGAACGAATCCTAAGTGTAGGAGGAGGACTGGATAGCAAGAAGAAAAAATCAGCAGATCAGGCACAACGATTTAAACCAGTCGTAATGCATTTAGGACCATTTTATCTCAAAGCAGGTAGAAAAGAAAAACATACTCTTACAATGCCTAATTATATCGGTTCTGTACGAACTATGGTTGTAGCAGCTAATAATGGTGCCTATGGTAATGCAGAAGTAACAACTCCTGTAAAAAAACCATTAATGGTTTTAGCTACACTTCCTAGAGTTTTAGGACCTAATGAAGAACTCAAATTGCCTGTAAATGTTTTTGCAATGGAGAAAAGTATCAAAAATGTAAGTGTAACTTTAGAAACAAGTGATTTAATAGAAATTGTAGGCAGTAAAACTAAAAATATTTCTTTTTCTAAACCTGGTGATGACTTAGTAAATTTTGATATTAAAGTGAAAGAAGGAGTTGGAGTAGCCAAAGTAAAAGTGATTGCTAAAAGTGGTGCTGAAACTGCAACTCAAGAAATTGAAATTCAGATAAGAAATCCTAATCCTTTAGTTACAGATGTACATAAATCTATATTAGAAGCTGGAGAAACATGGGAGTATGAATATGATCCTATTGGGATGCAAGGAACAAACGGAAGTATTTTAGAAGTTTCTAATATTCCTCCTATCAATTTAGGTGAAAGATTGAACTATTTAATTCGTTATCCTCATGGATGTATTGAGCAAACGACTTCATCTGGTTTTCCTCAATTATATGTAGATAAATTATTAGAATTGAATGAGGATCAAAAAAGTAAAGTTCCTGAAAATGTTCAAGCAACGATAGATCGTTTGAAAAAATTCCAAGTATCTAGTGGTGGATTTTCTTACTGGCCAGGAGGAAGTGAAGCCAGCGAATGGGGATCTAATTATGGAGGTCATTTTATGTTAGAAGCTAAGAAATTAGGTTATACAGTTCCTTCAAATATGTTAGATAAATGGGTCCGTTATCAACAACGAATTGCTAAAAATTGGACTTATAAAGACAAAGGATTTAGTGATCATGGCTATTATAATAATAATGATTTAATGCAAGCCTATCGTCTTTATACCTTAGCTTTAGTAGGAAAACCAGACAAAGGTTCTATGAATCGAATGAGAAATATTGAAAAATTGAGTGGCCAAGCAAAATGGCGATTAGCAGGAGCCTATGCTTTAGCAGGAAATAGAGATGTAGCTAATAAAATTATAGAAGGACTTAATACTCAAGTAGAAGATTATGCAGAATTGAGTTATACCTATGGTTCTGGATTAAGAGATCAAGCGATGATTTTAGAATCATTAGTAGCAATGGGTAGAAATAAAGATGCTGCTGAATTGATTAAAGATATTTCTGAAAAAATAAGTCAACAAAGATGGTTCTCTACACAAACAGTAGCATATTCATTATTGTCAATAGGAAAATTTGTAGGAGATTCTAAGGTAGATGATAAATTTACATTCTCTTATACCATTGATGGAAATACATTAAATGCAGGTTCTAGTACGCCATTGTTCAATGCAGATTTACCAGCAGAAGGAAAATCTAAAAAATTAAAAGTTAAAAACACTTCTAAAGGTATTTTATATGCTAGATTAATTGTAACAGGTGTTCCTCTTCAAGGAGATTCTACCTCTGCATCTAATAAATTGAAAATAGCTATTGAATATCAAGATGCTGATGGAAAGAAATTAAATCCAACACAAATTCAACAAGGAACAGACTTCTTTGCTGTAGTTTCTGTAACGAATCCTAGTGAATCTGGAAGACGATATGATGAAATGGCTTTAACTCAGATTTTCCCTTCTGGTTGGGAAATCACCAATGCTAGAATGGATGCTGTAGGAACTTCTAAAGGGATGAAAGCAGAATATCAAGACTATAGAGATGATAGGGTTTATACTTATTTCGATATTCGTGCAGGAAAAACGCATAAATATGTGATTCCACTAAATGCAGCTTATCAAGGTAAATATTATTTGCCTTCCGTTTCTTGTGAAGCCATGTATGATAATACCATTTCTGCTCGACAACCAGGAGGATGGGTATATGTAGTCACTCCTAAAGAAATATAAATTTTACAATAAATAATTTTGAGATTATAAAAAGAAGGGGATAACAGAGCGTTATTCCCTTCTTTTATAAATGGAGAAAAGTAGTATAAAAAATATACTCAAAAATGAATGCTGTAAATATATTTTTAATATCAATAATTTCATTTCTCTTTTCATGTAATCATTCATTTAAAGAAGAAAAAAATACAAAGCAAATTATAGAATATAATTTTACGGATAATGATATTTTGAAAGATTCATTACCATCAAATAAAAAGAAGGTAATTGATAGCATTCCTAAATATAAATATACTTCATTAGAAGAAGCTCAAAAAATAAGTATAAATGAATTAGAAATCATTCCATACACTAGAGATACCATTCTTTCTGATGGATATCATCTTTCTTATAGAGTAGAAAAAGATACTTCTAATGGTGGTTTTCTACAAAGTATGACTTTGGTAAAAGGAACGCAAGATATAAAAATGATCAATATGACAAGTTATCCAATGCATCATAAATCTTTGGGTTATATTGGCGTTGATTTTGGAAAAACTTTTGTTTTTATGCAATCGTATGGTTCAGGAAATCCCAATGTATTTCAATTAATAGAAAAGGAGACAGGTAATGAAATAAAAAGTGGAATATGGTTAGATGCTAATAAAGAAGAACAAATTCTACTTTATATACAAAATGAAGAATTAGAAAAAAGAGCAACTCTATTGGATTTGAAAAATGGAAAAGAACAATTAATCACTGAATTTAAGAATTCAAATTGTGTGAATAACAATTATGGAGGAATAAGAAATTGTTTATTCATAAAAAAAGTAACTGATGATAAAATTCTATTGGAAATAGAATCAGACTCCATAACAAAAGAATATCTTCGTTAAGAAACAAAATAACTCTATTATATAGATCGGCATTGACCATTTTAGTGGAAACTATGTAGAAAATGCGTCAAAAACTCAAAATTGTATGAGCATAAAATTTTATTAAACAATGGTTCATTCGTTAAATTAGCGATGATAATAGTTTGAAAAATACTGTTATAGCGAGTTTTTTTGAGTTTAGTATTTTCAAATAGTTGAAGCGTGAAGAAATGGGCACAGCCTTGACTTTTTGTTTCTTTTGCGTCAAGGCAAAAGAAAAATCATACAAAAATAGATACCTCCTAATACATTAAAAATAAAAAAATCAACATTTTGTTTTCAAAACTTTCTTAAATCAAATAAATTGTATATTTTTGTTATGTAATTTAAACGGGAAAAAATGCTAAAAAAACTTTTAGTAAGAAATTATGCTATTATAGAAAAAGTAGAAATTCATTTTTCTAAAGGCTTAAATATTATTACCGGAGAAACCGGAGCTGGAAAATCTATATTATTAGGAGCATTAGGACTCATAATGGGAAATCGTGCAGATACAAAATCTCTTTTTGATATAGAAAAAAAATGTATTATAGAAGGGATATTTAAAGTGCCAAAACAATATCAGTCCTTTTTTGATGCTCATGATATTGATTATGAAAAAGAAACCATTATTCGTAGAGAAATTACTCCTTCCGGAAAATCAAGAGCATTTATTAATGATACTCCAACAAAATTATCAACCTTAAAATTATTAAGTTCTGCATTAATCGATTTGCATCAACAATTTGATACTTTAGATATTCATCACGTTTCTTTTCAATTAAATATTATAGATGCTTTAGCGATGCATTCTGAAAAAGTATTGGAGTATAGAAAAGATTTTAAAGTATATTCAAAAAATAAAAAGGAATTAGAACAACTCATTTATCAAAGTAATGAAGCAGCAAAAGAAATTGATTTTTTAAACTTCCAACTCAATGAATTTAATGAAGCAGAAATTATTGAAGATGAAGAAATCGAAGCAGAAAATCAATTAAAATCTCTTTCTCATGCAGAAGATATTAAAAGAGTATTAGGAGCCACTCATCAGCATTTGTCAGAAAGTGAAAATGCAATTGTAGGACAATTAAATGAGCTCATTTATGAATTAGGAAATATTGGAAAATATTCAGATAAAATTTTGCAATTAAAACAAAGATTTGAAGGCTTAGTTTTAGAAATGGAAGATGTTGCCAGCGACATGGAACGTTTAGCAGATGAAACAGAATTTGATCCAGGAAAAATTGCTGAAATTAGAGAACGTTTAGATTTAATTTATCGCCTTCAAAATAAACATCAAACGACTTCAACAAAAGAATTATTAGAAATTCAAAATAATATAGAAATTAAAATTAATTCATTTGGTGATTTGTCAGAACAAATAGAACAAATAGAACATGAAATTCAAAAACAAGAACAGGAATTGAAACAACAAGCAGAAAAAATTTCTAAAAAACGTCAAGCTGTTGTTCCAAAATTTGAAAAACAAATTAAAGATTTATTAGAACAATTATCCATGCCTCATGCACAATTAAAAGTAGATATTGTTCATACATCAGAGGTTACACCAGATGGTATTGATAAAATAGAATTTTTATTTGCAAGTAATAAAGGAAGTCAATTTGAAGCGATTAAAAATGTAGCATCAGGAGGAGAATTATCTCGACTGACATTGTGCGTTAAATCTTTAGTAGCAGATGCCTTAGCCCTACCTACCATGATTTTTGATGAAATTGATTCTGGTATTTCCGGAGATGTAGCTTTAAAAATGGGAAATATTTTAAAGTCATTAGCCCAAGAACATCAAATTATTACTATTACTCATACAGCTCAAATTGCTATCCAAGCAGACAACCATTATTTTGTATATAAAAATCATGAAGGAGAAAAAACAAGAACGAGTGTAAAACTACTAGAAAAAAATGAAAGAGTTCAAGAAATTGCGACTATGCTAAGCGGAAGTCCTCCTTCTAAAAATGCAGTTAAAAATGCTAAGGAATTATTGAAGGTGTAAGGAGAATTTAATTATAAAATATTTACTCAATATGGAATTATCAGTATTTGTAGAAATTGAAAAACCTCTAGAAGATGTTTGGAAAGCAATTATAGATTTTGAAAATTGTTCCAATTATATTGAAAGTATAGTTGATTTAGAAATTATTAATCAGCCTAAAGATACTTTAATTGGTTTTAAATGGAAGGAAACACGAATAATGTTTGGTAAAAAAGCTACAGAAATTATGTGGATTACGGACTATATTGAAAATGAATATTATCAAACTAGAGCAGAGAACCATGGTACTATATATAAATCAAAATTATCAGTAGAACCTGTAGGTAAAAATACGAAGTTAACAATGTCTTTTTCAGGAGAAGCACAATCATTTTTTGTGAAAATTTTATCGTTATGTATGGGCTTTATGATGAAAGGTTCTATGAAAAAAGCTATAGCTAAAGATTTAAATGATATAAAAAACCATCTTGAATCCAATTAAGTAAAAAAATCTTCTAGTATATTAGTCTTAGGATAAAGTAGCAGCCACAAAAAAGAGCAAATTATTAATCAATAATAATTTGCTCTTAAAATTAAAGTGGAGCCGGAGGGAGTTGAACCCTCGTCCGGACAAAGCACAAGAAAGCTTTCTA
>JAHDII010000097.1 GCA_020630895.1 Saprospiraceae bacterium | reverse complement strand
TTTCCAAAATCTCTAAGTCGTCTTTCATAAAAAACTTTTCGTAATAACATCTATTTATTCTTACTTTTTCCTTTGCCTTTATTTTTTGTATTATTTTTATCTTTTCCTTTGCCTTTATTTTTAGATTCTCCTTTTGTTTCCTTGTTCTTGTCTTTTCCTTTACCTTTTACCTTATCTTTATTTTTTCCTTGATTTTTATCTGTATTTTCTTCTATTTCATCAGGATAAGAAGTTGTTGGAACACTTCCAGATGATGGCTGATTTATTGATAAAAATCCATTAGATGATTTTCCATCAACATAATTTTGGTTACATTTTGAAAGAGCATCATTAATTGAACTCAAAGAATAAGTAGTGTTATTTCCTCCTAAAGCCTTATTCGCTTCTTGTAATAAAAATTGGACTGTTTTTCCTTTAAAAGTTCCTTCTGTAATTTTAAGAGTAGCTAAAGAATGAGAAGAAGCACTAAAAGAAGCAATTTTATTATCAAATCCTACTGAAATGGTTAATGCTAATAACTGAGCAGCTAAATTATTTTTTAATCCTTTAGGATTAATCTCACTTTGTGTTAATGCTTCTGCTTTTCCTCCTGCTGGAAGAAAATCTGTTATAGCTTGAGCAGAGGTAAATCGAAGTGTTTTTCCTTGACCAATTGTAATTCCATTTGGAAATGCTTTAGCAAAATTGGTATGTAAATATTTTCCTGGATTATTTCCATTAGGAGTACTGCCCCATCCTCCTTGTGTTTGAGTTCTAAACTCAGCTTCTGATTCCTCCTCATTAGTAGGTGCTTCTGGAGCTTCAGTAGGTTCAGGGCGTGAAGGTATTTCTATTTCTAAATCTTCTATATCTGGACGTTCAGGCTTCGTAGGTATTTCAGGCTTTTCAGGAGTTTTGGGATCATCATTTTGAGGTGTTTGAGGAGCTGTATCGCTGCCTGGTGCTGTGGGCACTTGTGCAGTAGTTTCAAAAGAAATTACAGTTAAAACGATAATAATCACTATTCCAAGTATATTTTTCATCTCTATATTGTTTGATTCAACACCAATGTATATGATTTATACATCTCTTTTTGTTAATAATTTTATAAAAATTATAGATGATAAGTTAATACAAGGGGTACTTCACTTAATATATGGTAGAATTATCTTTAATCATACCCTTCATATAAGCTATGCTCTTTTTTATGAAAAATAATGTTAAAGATCATTTATTAAGATCCTTTTTCTATTTTTTCTCGTCTTAAGAAGCAACTATAACAAACAAGTATTAATACTCATGAACTCAAATTATTGGTATAGCATAAAATTAGCTATTAGCTTTTTATTTCTTCCTTTATTTTTAAAATCTCAAGTAAAAGTTGAGGTAGAACAATGTCAACAATTTTTAGCGAATATTCCTATTAATTGTTTATTGGCAGATCGATCAGACATGACTTGGGCAGGTACAAATACAGGCTTATATGTTTTTAATAATTATGAAGGTGTTAGAACCATTCATGAAGAAGGAAAAGTAACAGCCATGGTTATGGAAGAAAGTGGCTATGTTTGGACGAGTTTGGCTTCTGGTGAAATTGTTCGGTCGGATAAGGAAACAAGATTTTTTGTTGATCCTACAAAAAATATTACGATAACAAGTTTGACTCTTATTAATTCTCATTTATGGATTGGTACTTCAAAAAATGGTGTTTATGTTTGGAATATAAAAAAAATGTCTCAAATAGAACACTATGAAAGGAATAATTCTGAGTTGCGATCTAATGATATATTTTTTATCGCAAAAAATTCTAATAATTCTATTTGGATTGGAACAAGCTTAGGTGTTTGTGAAATTAAAAATAATATTTGGAAAACTCATAAACCATCAGAAAGTTTTACAGCAATTACTTTTCAAGAAGATAATACTTGGATGATAGGTTCTAAAAATTTATGGAAAATTAATAACGATAAATGGGAGAAAATATTAATTGGTAGTGGTATTAAAAAAGGAAATGTTCGTAGTATGACTATTGACAAAAAAGGGCGTTTATTTTTAGCTTCAGGAATTTTATCTCGATATGATCCTCAAAATGATATTGTGAAAATTTTTGATAAAAAAGATGGTTATACTAATGATGAATCTACTCAAGTAAAAATAGATAATGAAGGAAATATTTGGACAGGTACACGCTCTAAAGGATTATTTCAGTTTAAAACTATTTTGATAGAACGTCCTTTTACAATGGAGCAAGTTTTTTTTGAATCTGATTCTATCCATTTTACAAATTCTTCTTTAAAAGAATTAAATTTAATTCTTTCTTACTTACAAGAAGATCCCACATTAAAAATTGAAATAGGAGGACATACGAATCATTTACCCAATGAAGAATATTGTGATTGGTTATCTACTTGGAGAGCTAAAAATATTGCTGAATATTTTTATAGTAAAGGAATATCTAAAGAGCAAGTGACTTATGTTGGATATGGAAAAAGAAAACCTATTGCGTCTAATGAAACAGAAAAAGGACGTCAAAAAAATCAGCGTGTAGAAATTCAATTGAGAAAATAAAACGCTTCTTTTTAAATATAATACAAGCAAAATATTTGAACGATTTAGAAAACGATTGGGTTTTAATACCAATCCATAGTTAGAATATGTATTAAATTCATGTTCTAACTATGGATTAGTATAATAAAATACGACCATCAATTTTTATTGATAGAATTAAATGAATTAAATTGCTTGATGATTAAAATAAAAAAATGACTGACAAAATATTAAAATATTTAAAAGAAATAGAAGCCAAAAAGAATATTAAAATATTATTGGCTTGTGAAACAGGTTCCAGAGCTTGGGGTTTTCCTTCTCCTAATAGTGATTATGATATAAGATTAATTTATGTTCATAAAAAAGATTGGTATTTATCTTTAAGTAATAAAAAAGATAGTATTGAATTAATGTTTGAAAATAATGATATTGATATTTCAGGATGGGAATTGAAAAAATCATTACAATTATTAAAAAAATCAAATGCTCCATTATTAGAAAGGATACAATCTTCAATTATTTATTCAGCGGATAAAGAATTTATATCTGATATTTTAAATGTTAGTTCATCGTATTATTCTAAAATAGCAACCATGCATCATTATTTAAGTATGGCTAAAAAAATAAAATCGGAAATAGAAGAAAAAAAAGAATATAAATTAAAAAAACTTTTTTATGCTTTACGAACGGCAACTGTATGTAAATGGATTATCGAAAAAGAAAAAATGCCTCCAATAGATTTTACTAAAATCTATTTAAATCTTTCTTTAGATAAAAAAATAATACAAAACATTGAATCATTAATTGAATTGAAAAAAACAAAAAATGAATCTTATTTACATCAAGGAGAATCATTAATTTTTTCTTTTATTGAAGATTGTATTATGCAAGCAGATGAAATAAAATTATCTTTACCTGCTGCAAAAGGAAATGCTGTTTTATTAGACGAATTTTTCAGAAAATATATTAATAAATATGACGATTGAAGAATTAAAAAAAAAGAATTTAATTATTTTAGAATGTATTAGTGGAAGTAAAGCTTATGGATTAGATACTCCTACATCAGATACAGATATTAAAGGTGTTTTTTTGCTTCCTAAATCTGATTTTTATGGATTGAATTATATACCTCAAGTCAATAATGAAACGAATGATATTGTATATTATGAATTAGGAAGGTTTATGGAATTGTTATCTGTAAACAACCCTAATATTTTAGAATTATTAAATACGCCACCTTCATCCATTTTATATAAACATCCATTTTTAGATATTATTCAACCTCAAGATTTTTTATCAAAATTATGTAAAAATACTTTTGGGAAATTTGCTTTTTCTCAAATTAAAAAAGCAAGAGGATTAAAAAAGAAAATATTAAATCCTGTAGATGAAAAAAGAAAAAGTGTTCTTGATTTTTGTTATATTAATTATCAAAATGGATCGGTTTCTTTGTTGAAATATTTAGAACTCAAAAAATGGGAACAAAAATATTGTGGATTAATTAATATTCCTCACATGAAAAATGTATATGGATTATATTATGGAGAAAATAATAATTTTAAAGGTATTATTAAAAATGAAAAATCAAATGAAGTTGCATTAAGTTCTATTCCTAAAAATAAAGACCAAGAAGCATTGTTGTATTTTAATCAAGATGGATATTCTAAATATTGTAAAGATTATAAAGAGTATTGGGATTGGGTAGAAAAAAGAAATGAAGCAAGATATGAAAATACAAAAAAACATGGCAAAAATTATGATTCAAAAAACATGATGCACACTTTTAGATTGTTAGAGATGGCGATTGAAATTGCTAGAGAACAAAAAATTAATGTGAAGCGAAAAGATCGTAATTTTTTGTTAGATATTAAATCGGGAAATTATGAATATCAAGAGTTATTAAATTTAGCAGAAAAAAAACAATTAGAAATGGAAGAAGCTTTTAAGGAATCTAATTTACCAGAAAAACCCAATAGAGAAAAGATCAAAAAAATGTTGATTGAATTAAGAGAGCAATTTTATAATGAAAAATAGTTCTGAATTATTTTTCAAATTCAAAACTATTCATTATTTCCCACTTCGTTCCATTATGTTTAAAAATATAAATAGCTTCAGCGTTAAAAATGGCATTGTATTTTTTTCTTCTAAAATGATCCCAAGCTTTCGGAAAAACATTAGCTTTTAAATCTTTAAAAGCAATAGTCATGTGTGGATGAAAATCTTGTTCTTTATACTTGAATTCGATATTACATTTTTGTTCTAATAAATGATTTATATCTTGACGCATTTCAGATAATAAAGTATTTTTTAATACATCTACATAAATCACTCTAGGAGCAAAACAATTAAAATTCTTCAATTCTATTTCAAAATGTTTTTGTCCTTTAGAAAATTCATTTACTTCTTGAATCACATTAGATATTTTTTCTTCTTCATATTTAAAAGGGGGTACTATTGTAATATGAGGAGGAGAATTTAATGCTTTTTTAGAATTAAAATTTTGAACGGTATAATTTTTAAACTCTGTTACTTCTTTTTGTATTTCTTCAGGAGGAACAATAGCTAAAAAATATATAGAAGATTCCATTTTTTATATTGAGTTATCGCTTAATAAAAATTATTTTTATGTTTAATTTTTCTCGTGTATGTTTTTTTAGAACGATGAGATTTGTTATTAAATCTACCATCAAAAAAACCTTGTTCTTTACGAGACTCTCTAATGGATGCTTCTAATAGTTTTTTTATTTTATTTTTAGAATGTTTCATTGTTATTATATTTTAAAAAATCTATACAATACAATAACAGCAAAAAAAATAAATAGTTCCTTAATAATAAATCATTCACTCATCTTATAAATTTCAAAATTATCATCTTCGTAGAGAGAAACATATTGAGGAATTTTGTTTTTATAAGTAGTTTTATCTACAACAATATATTTTGCACCTAATTCTTTTAAATGATTGAGCCAAAATGCATCATCTAATTTATCATCTCCAGCTGTCCAGCCTTTTCTTCTTGTAAAATACATATGTAAAGGAGAGGGGCCTCCATTAATAAAAATTAAGTCATTTTTGGGAACATGTTTTGTAACAATATTTTCTAATTCTAATAAGTGTAATCTATTTTCCAAAGGAACAAAATTACTTTTCAATTGAGAATAACTTTGATAAGTAATAATTCCTAAAATAATAAAATAAATCGGTTGAGGTAATTTTGCCAAAAAATAACCTGCAACAATAGCCATTGCAGGAACATAAGATATCATATAATAATTATGATGAGGAAAAACATTTCCTGTTTTTATAGTAAAAATTACAAAAGTGAAAGTAATAATTCCAAAAACAATTTTTGCTTTATGATGTCGACTCAACATCAATAAAATAAAACCAATTCCAAAACAAGTAATAGCCACATAAGAATAAAAAGAACAGAAATAATAATTTCTAAAATACCAATAAAGAAGAGGTTGTATTTCTCTTAACCCATGCATAATTCCTTTAGAATGTTGAAATGGAGTTCCATAAGTATTTAAATAGGGAACCCAATAAAAATACCACCAAGCACAAATTAAAAAAGAAAGGCTTCCTACAAGAATCATTTTTATTTTTCGACTCCATTCTATAGTATGAATAAAAGGAACAATGGCTAAACCACTCATTAAACAAAGAGCAGGAATTTTACTTAAAATGCCTAAAGTATTCAATAAAAAAAATAGAAATAAATGTCTATTTTTTCCATTTTTTAAATATTCTATACAATAATATAAACCAATAATGACCAAGGAAACACTAAAAGTATCAGGCATTATTTTTCTAACAAAAACAATCCAAATAGAAACGATTAATAATATAGTTGCATTAAAAGCAACTCTTTTGTCAAATACATTTTTTACAATTAAATAAAAATAATAAAATCCAATACTAGAGACAATTAAATTAATAAGCCGACCACTCCAATGAGTATAACCAAAAATAGAATGACAGATATAAATTAAATAATTATAAAAAGGAAATTCACAACCTGTTATACCTGGTAAATTTCCTCCATTATCTAATCTAGGATATAAAATATTAGCATGAATATCTAAAAAATTTCTAGCAACACTACTTGTAAATGCTTGTCGCCAACTATGTCCAAAATCTATAGGAGGATCTGTAATTCCTAATAAACGAACAGCAAAAAAGAACAATATCCAAAAGCGAATATCTGATAGTAAAGTTATCAGTTGGTTTTTATTCATCATCAATTATTTTGAACAGTTGTGTACATATTTTATCTCACAAACATTAATATTAAAGTAGAAAATAAACATAGCAAAATACCAGCTAACCAATTAGATTTTAAAGACAATAATACCCCGATATAAATTCCTATTCCAGACACTAAAAGCATTAGGAAAATATTCCAATCTTTCAAACATCTTTCTAGTAAATTAACAAAAGAAAAATCATTTCGATCAATTAATAAAGCACTAATTAACACAATAATACCAATAGTAGGAATGGTAAAAATTCCACTATAGAGCCAAGTTCTTTTTACTTTTTGATACGCACAAAATTTAAAATAAAAAAAAGCAGAAATTCCATAAGAAATACTGATTAAAGCATGATAACTTTCAAATTTCTGACCATCCCATTTAAAAATAGTAAACAAAGGAAAAATATCTAAACTAAAATTTACAATAAATAAAATCCAAAGTATGGATTGAATCAATAAAGCTAAAAGTACTCCTTTTATAAATTTTTTAAAGGAAATATAAATAGGCTCATCATACAAAGACATATCGTCTAATAAATCATCTTTCCAATTTTTTTCTGACATATTTTTGGTTTAAGGAAGATGTTCTCTTTCTATTTTCAAAACAAATATAACCTTTGAAGCCGTAAAACTCGTATCTTTGTAGTCTAAAATCAATGAAGTCGTATGCAACCAATATCTCCATACCAACCCAAAAATAAAGTTAGAATTGTTACAGCAGCCTCCCTTTTTGATGGTCATGATGCCGCAATTAATATTATGCGTAGAATTATGCAATCGTCAGGAGCAGAGATTATTCATCTAGGACATAACCGCTCTGTTCATGAAATTGTTAATACAGCGATTCAAGAAGATGTTCAAGGAATTGCAATCACTTCTTACCAAGGAGGGCACAATGAATTTTTTAAATATATGCATGATTTGTTGAAAGAAAGAGGAGCAGGGCATATTAAAATTTATGGAGGCGGTGGCGGAACGATTCTTCCTTCAGAAATTCAGGAATTAATGGATTATGGCATTGCTAGAATTTATTCTCCGGATGATGGTCGAGTAATGGGATTACAAGGAATGATTAATGATGTATTACAAGGTTGTGATTATCCTTCTGGAGCTAACTTAAATGGTGAAGTCAAACAACTCAATATCAAGAATCAATTTGCAATTGCAAAAACAATTTCTGCTATTGAAAACTTTCCTGAAGAAAGTAATGCTTGGCTAACTGAACTAAGAGCAAGTATTAAGAATATTCAAACGCCAGTATTAGGAATTACAGGAACTGGAGGGGCAGGAAAATCATCATTAGTAGATGAATTAGTACGACGTTTTTTGTTAGATTTTGAAGATAAAACCATAGGTGTTATTTCTGTAGATCCTTCTAAAAGAAAAACAGGGGGAGCTTTGCTAGGAGATAGAATTAGAATGAACTCCGTCAATCATCCTAGAGCATATATGCGTTCTTTAGCGACAAGGCAATCCAATTTAGCATTATCTAAACATGTACAAGGAGCAGTAGATGTTTTCAAAGCATCAGGTTTTGATTTAATTATTTTAGAAACTTCTGGTATCGGACAATCAGATACAGAAATTATCGATCATTCAGATGTTTCTTTATATGTAATGACGCCAGAATATGGAGCAGCTACTCAATTAGAAAAAATTGATATGCTCGATTTTGCAGATATTATTGCCCTCAATAAATTTGATAAAAGAGGAGCATTAGATGCACTAAGAGATATTAGAAAACAATATCAACGCAACCATAATTTATGGCATGATCCTATTGATGATATGCCCGTTCATGGAACAATAGCTAGCCAATTTAATGATCCAGGAATGAATAATCTCTACAAAAAAATAATGGATAAAGTTGTAGAGAAAACCAATGCCGATTTACAATCTAATTATGGCATTACAGATGCTATGAGTGAAAAGATTTATATCATTCCTCCTAAGCGAACGAGGTATCTAGCTGAAATAGCAGAAAATAATCGTCAGTATGATGCTTGGGCAGATCGCCAATGTAATATTGCAAGACGTTTATTTGGATTGAAACAATCTATTGAGCATATTAAAAATGCAGAAAATGTAGAAAGTAAAGAAGCCGTTATTCAAGTTTTAGAAAATCAGTATAATGATTTAGAATTAGATTTAGATGGTCGTTGTAAAAGAATTTTAGATACTTGGGAAGAAAAAAAATCAGCGTATAAAGCAGATGAATTTATATATAAAGTAAGAACTAAAGAAATAAAAGTTCCTACACATACTGTTTCTCTTTCTCATCAAAAAATACCTCGTGTAGCTTTGCCTAAATTTAAAGATTGGGGCGAAATTTTAAATTATGTTTTACAAGAAAATGTTCCTGGAGAATTTCCATTTACAGCAGGTGTATTTCCATTTAAAAGACAAGGAGAAGATCCTACAAGAATGTTTGCAGGAGAAGGAGGACCAGAACGAACCAATAAAAGATTTCATTACGTTTCTTTAGATATGCCAGCCAATCGTTTAAGTACTGCTTTTGATTCCGTAACGCTTTATGGAGAAGATCCAGATTATCGTCCAGATATTTATGGAAAGATTGGAAATTCAGGAGTGAGTGTTTGTTGTTTAGATGATGCTAAAAAATTATATTCTGGTTTTAATTTATGTTTGCCCAATACTTCTGTCTCTATGACCATTAATGGTCCTGCGGCAACTATTTGTGCTTTCTTTTTAAATGCAGCTATTGATCAACAATGTGAAATTTATATTAAAGAAAATAATTTAGAACATTTGGTAGAGGAAAAATTAAAAGAATTATATGATGATCAAAATTTGCCTCGTCCCAAATATTATGCACCTATTCCAAAAGGAAATGATGGTTTAGGATTAATGTTATTAGGACTAACAGGAGATCAAGTATTAGAACCTGAAATTTATAATGAAATAAAAGCAAAAACATTATCCGCTGTTAGAGGAACGGTACAAGCAGATATTTTAAAAGAAGATCAAGCACAAAATACTTGTATTTTTTCTACCGAATTTTCTTTGCGTTTAATGGGAGATGTTCAACAATATTTTATTGATCAAAATGTACGCAATTTTTATTCTGTTTCAATTTCTGGTTATCATATTGCAGAAGCGGGAGCCAATCCAATTTCTCAATTAGCATTTACATTATCTAATGGATTTACTTTTGTAGAATATTATTTATCTAGAGGAATGGATATTAATAAATTTGCTCCTAATTTATCCTTTTTCTTTTCTAATGGAGTTGATCCTGAATATGCAGTAATAGGTCGCGTTGCTCGAAGAATTTGGGCAAAAGCAATGAAATTAAAATACAATGCTAATGAAAGAA
The DNA here is from genome assembly GCA_020630895.1 of Saprospiraceae bacterium. GTDB lineage: Bacteria > Bacteroidota > Bacteroidia > Chitinophagales > Saprospiraceae > JAHDCE01. The sequence goes on along the minus strand of JAHDII010000097.1, from coordinate 805 downwards.
GTCAAAAATTAAAATATCATATTCAAACGTCTGGGCGTTCTCTTCATGCCCAAGAAATTTCTTTTAATGATATTCGTACAACACTTCAAGCATTATATGCCATTTATGATAATTGTAATTCTTTACATACTAACGCCTATGATGAAGCTATTACAACACCTACAGAAGAATCCGTAAGAAGAGCTATGGCAATTCAAATGATTATTAATCATGAATTAGGAATGGCGAAAAATGAAAACCCCAATCAAGGTTCTTTTATTATTGAAGAATTAACTGAATTGGTTGAAGAAGCTGTTTTAATGGAGTTTGAAAGAATTACTGAAAGAGGTGGTGTTTTAGGAGCTATGGAAACCATGTATCAAAGAGGAAAAATTCAAGAAGAATCTTTATATTATGAAACATTAAAACATACAGGAGAATTTAAAATTATTGGAGTGAATACATTTTTATCTAAAGAAGGATCTCCAACTATTATTCCCGATGAAGTTATTCGAGCAACAGAAGAAGAAAAAGAAGATCAAATTAAAACATTAAAAAATCTTCAAGAAAAAAATAAAGATAAATCTCAACAATTATTAAAAAAATTACAACAAGTGGCTATTGAAAATGGAAATGTTTTTGACCAATTAATAGAAGCATCTAAATATTGTTCTCTAGGACAAATTACCAATGCTCTATATGAAGTAGGTGGTCAATACAGAAGAAATATGTAATACATTATCTTAAAATTATTATTGAATAAAAAAAGGCTCGACCTTATTCAATTTAGTGAAAAGAGTGCAGAAAATTCGTTTAAAATGAAATA
>JAHDII010000096.1 GCA_020630895.1 Saprospiraceae bacterium | reverse complement strand
TTCAATATATTTATTTTTGTTGATACTCATTTTCTCATTTTTGAGAATAAGAGTATCTGTTGATGCTTGAATAGAATAGAATGGCATCAAAAAAAATAATATACCTAAGAGTATATATTTAAATATTGGTTTTCTCTGTATTTTCATTTAAAGAATGAAAGTACTAAAAATCAAAATGAATCCTAAATAATTGAATAAAAAATTAAAAATTAAAATAAAATGGAACAATTTCAAGCAAAAATAGAAAAGAATGAAAAGGGAGGAGCTTATGTAATAATTCCTTTTGATATTGAAGAAAAATATGCTAAAAAACGACTAAAAGTCAAAGCTACTTTTGATGGAGAACCTTATAGAGGTTCTATTTCTAAATATGGAACACCTTTTTATTTTTTGATAGTGCTTAAAGATATTAGAGCAAAAATAAATAAAGATGTAGGAGATATAATTACAGTAACTTTTCAAGAAGATACAGAACCTCGTATTGTTGAAATTCCTAAAGATGTTGAATTGTTATTCAATGAAAATCAAGAAGCAAAAGATATTTACTTAAAGTTATCCTACACCCACAAAAAAGAATATATTCAATGGATAAATCAAGCAAAAAAAGAAACTACAAGAGAGAGAAGAAAACTTAAAATGATTGAAATGTTATTGTCCAAAAAGAAATAATTGCAAATACATAAATAATTCATGTGTTGTGATTTTTTACTCATTTAAAATTTTCTTTACAATAATTATTGAAATTATACTTCTTTTTCTATTCTTTTTAAGACATTTGGGGAATGTCCAAACTTTTTGCCATAATAGATTTAGAAACTACAGGTGGTCGAGCAGATCGAGAGCGTATTATAGAAATTGCTATTGCTATACATGATGGCGAGAAAATAATTGATCGATTTGAGTCTTTAATTAATCCAGAAAGAACAATTCCTTATAATATTACTAGAATAACAGGTATTACAACAGCAATGGTTGAAGATGCCCCTAAATTTTTTGAGGTAGCTAAAAAGGTAGTTGAAATGACAGAAGGAACTATATTTGTGGCTCATAATGTTCGTTTTGATTATACTTTTTTGAAATACGAATTTCAAAGATTAGGATACACTTACACACGAAAACAACTTTGTACCATTAAATTAACTCGAAAGGCATTTCCTAGAATTGAAGGGGGGTATAGTTTAGGAAATTTAATTCAACATTTTGGCATTTCTGTTTCCGATAGGCATAGAGCAATGGCAGATGTAGCGGCAACAGCTGAAGTATTTGATCATATTATACATGCCAATGGAAGTTTAGATTTTGATAGTTTACTCAAGGAAGGCATCAAAGAGACTCAACTACCTCCTAATATTAAAATGGAGCAAATAGAAGCTCTGCCACAGGAAACAGGAGTATATTATTTTCATAATGAGGAAGGAGAGGTAGTATACGTAGGAAAAAGTATTCATATCAGAAGAAGGGTATTAGAACATTTTAAAAAGAATACAAATAAGGCGGATAAAATGATGCGCTATGTAAGGGATATTAGTTTTCAAATTACAGGTAGCGAATTAGTGGCATTGCTTTTAGAATCTCATGAAATTAGAAAATATCAACCTATTATTAATAAAGCTCAAAGAGGAAAAGGAAAACCTTCTGGAATTATAAGTTTTGAGAATAGTCAGGGATATACTTGTTTTAGTATTTTAAAAATTACAGAAAAGAATAAAAATCATAGCAGTATAGTAGCATCTTACGAAAAGGGAAGTCATAGTGCTATGGCGATGTTTAGAGCTAAATCAGAATTTGAATTATGCGATTGTTTGCTAGATGGTAAAACAGGTAAATCTTCTTGTTTGTATCATCAAATAGGACAATGTTTAGGTGCTGGAGTAGGGGAGGAACCTCTAGAAGATTATAATGAAAGAGCTTTAGAAGCTAAAGAAAAATTAGAATCTGCTTATGATTATGATTGTATTATTAAGGATATAGGTAAAAATGAAAATGAAATAGCTATTGTATTAATTGAAGATGGAAAATATCAAGGTTTTGGATATTATGATACTTCTTTAGGAAATGGAACTATTGAAGAATTGAAAAATGCTATTCAACTTTATCCTAATAATTCAAATATATCTGGGATAATTCGCAATTTTATGGCATCAAATCAAAATATAGAAATTATTAAATTATCATAAAATGAAATATACTACACTAGGAAATACAGAATTAAAAGTGAGCAAAATTTGCTTAGGAACAATGACTTTTGGTGAGCAAAATACTGAAAAAGAAGGACATGAACAATTATCTTATGCTATAGATCAAGGAGTTAATTTTATTGATACAGCAGAGTTATATTCTGTTCCTGGAAAAGCTGAAACTCAAGGAAGTACAGAAAGAATTATAGGTACTTGGTTGAAAGATAGAAAAGATAGGGATCAAATTATTGTAGCTTCAAAAATTTGTGGTCCTTCTGAAGGATTGAAATATATCCGGAATCCGCTCAATTTTTCTAAGGAACAAATTAATATAGCAGTAGATAATAGTTTAAAAAGGTTACAAACAGATTATATTGATTTATATCAATTGCATTGGCCTGAAAGAAAATCTAATTTTTTTAGTACATTAGGTTATGTTCATCATGAGAATGATCCTTGGGAAGATAATTTTTTAGAAGTATTACATTCTTTAAATGAATTGATTCAAAAAGGGAAGATTCGTTATATTGGAATTTCTAATGAAACTCCTTGGGGAATGATGAGATTTCAACAACTTTCATCGAACCATAATTTACCTAAAATGATGTCGATTCAAAACCCATATAATTTATTGAATCGGTCTTTTGAAGTAGGTTGTGCAGAAATTGCTATTCGAGAAAAAATGGGATTATTAGCCTATTCTCCTCTAGCTTTTGGAAGATTAACAGGAAAGTATTATAAAAAGATAGATAAACCTACAGATCGCTTAAATGTATATGAACAATATGCTCGATATAATGGAGAAAAAAGTATAGAGGCAGTAGGAAAATATTTAGAAATTGCAGAAGAACATAATTTAAGTTTAACGCAAATGGCTTTAGCTTTTATTAATTCAAGACCTTTTGTAACGGCTAATATTGTTGGTGCTACCAATATGAAACAATTAAAAGAAAATATTGAAAGTATACATGTAAACTTATCTAAAGAAATTTTACAATCTATTGAAAATATTCATAGAGTTATTTCTAATCCAGCACCTTAATATTTGTCATAAAAATATTGAAATACAACATTAATTCGCTAGCGAATTAATGTTGTATTTCCTTTAAATGATTCTGTCCTTCCATCAATATATTCTGCTTCTACGTACCAAACAAAAACACCTGGATTCATAGGAGATCCTTTAAAAATACCATCCCAAACAACGCTAGGATCTGTAGCATTAACCATATAATCATCTGCTCTAAAGACTAATTCTCCCCAACGGTCATAAACTCTAAAAGTAAGTATTTTTGTTCCTGAAGTACCATGAACCATTAAAACATCATTCATTTCATCAGCATTAGGCGTAAATCCACTAGGAACAAAAATATCTCTAACTCTTGGAACATTAACTCTAATTTCATCTTCAGCAGTACAGCCATTTTCATCAATAATAGTAACAGAGTAGATATTATTTTCATAGTCATGAATCCAAGGAGCGATACAATCCGTACAGCTAATACTATCAGAACCGTATAAACCACTCCAAGTAATATTGACCTCTCCTACAGTATTAAAATAATCAATTGATAATTGCATAGAATCACCTAAGTTCATTTCTACAACACTGGTATCAGGATAGATAATCACTTCTACTGGTCCAGGTTGCCCTACATAAACAGAATCTTCTGTAGTAATACAACCATTAGCATCCTGAACATAAACCGTATAGAAATCAGAACTTAAACCAGGAAAACCACCAGCTCCTATATAGTTTTCTCCATCAATACTATAAGTATAAGGATATGTACCTCCACTTGCTTCAACTTCAATTAAACCATCGATATCACCAAAGCAAGAAACATCTTCACTTGTTGTACTAAAAATAAGAGGGCTAGGACCATTAATAGTAATAGAATCCATAGCAAGACAACCATTTGCATCTGTTACTGTTACGTAATAATCATCTGCAATCACGTTAAAAATAGTATCTGTCATTTCTCCTGTTGACCATAAATATGAATATGGAGGTTGACCACCTGTAGTTAATACTGTTGCAATACCATTAGATTCTCCACTACAAATGACATCACTTCCTTGCATGGTTAATCCTAATGAAGGAGGATTATCAACAGCATAAGAAGAAGTAGCAATACAATTTCCGGCATCAGTAATGGTAACAATATATACGCCTGGAGATAAATTAGTAGCTTGATCTCCTGTTTGATTATTACTCCATTCATAAGAATAAGGAGCGGTTCCTCCAGCTCCTACAACTGTAATTGAAGCATCCGTACCATTATGGCAACTTACAGGGATAGAGTTAACTAAATTCACGACTACAGGACTAGGATTAGGAATCGTAACAGATTGACTACTTGTACAATTATTAGCATCAGTTAAGGTTACAAAATAAGTTTGTCCTCCTTGTAATCCTTGAGCTGTTACTGTATTTTGAATAGGATTTGTTCCCCATGTTATTTGATAATCACTAATTACAGCTCCAGCACCACCACTAATATTAGTAATTGTAGCAGAACCATCATAACTATTATTACATGAAGCAGACATAGTATTAATCAATCCTACAATTTGAGATTGTTCTTGAATTGTAACTGAACCGGTATTCGTACAACCATTATTGTCAGTTACAGTTACTGTATATGTATTTCCAATAAGATTATTAATTGTAGGAGTTTGAAGACCATTACTCCACAAATAAGTATAATTTCCTGCGCCTCCTTGTGGTGTAGCTGTGGCATTACCATTAGATGCTCCAAAACAAATACTTTGGTCATTAGACATACTTACCGTAAGACCTTCTGTTGGTTGATTGATAACAATAGAAGACGTTGCTGTACATAAATTTTCATCAGTAACAGTTATCGTATATGTATTGGCGGGTATATTATTAATATCTTCAACATTCATATTGTTACTCCATTCATAAGAGTAGCTTCCTGTACCTCCAGTAATAGAAGCATCAATACTTCCATCTGATCCCATAAAACAAGAAACATCCGTAGGAGATAGATTAATATTTAAAGGAGCAGGTTCTGTGAGTGTAATTTCTTCTGTGGCAGTACACCCTTTAAAATCTGTAATTGTAACAGTATATGTTCCTACAGATAAATTAGAAATCACATGTCCATCATCTTGGCTACAAAATAGATGTTCTGTATTATTAGGATTAAAAGATGAGGGAAGTGTAATACATTCTGTATCTCCATTTCCAGTTTCTGGATATAAGAAAATAATATCAATGATCTCAGGTTCTAGAAAGTCGCAAGTTCCATTATTATTAAAATCAAAAGAATTAGGAATGCAAGGATTATTAATATCAGAATCTAATGCATCACAAATACCATCTCCATCTGTATCATTCATATCCGCAGCACATTGATTAGGACTTCCTACCGAAACTACAGCATAAGTGCTAAAAGTATTTCCTAATTCTGTAGAATTAATACAAATAGTATCTATAAAAGAAGCTTCAATATTATTAGCAACATAAGTAATACAGCCCGTTTGATCTAAAGACCATAAACCCCAAATACTTGCTAAAGAATACGCTTCTTGATTGGTTGACCATTGATAAGTATAAGGATATGTTCCTTGAGAAATATAAACTCCTGCAAAGCCATCATTACCACCGTTGCAAGAAATATTTCCTGCAATTTCACCATAAACATACTCTAGGGGTTCAGTAAGAGTTACAGAATTAGTAGCAGTACAATTATTAGAATCGGAAACAGTAACTGTATATGTTCCTGCATTTAGATTATTGATAGACTCACCATTTAGATTACCTGTCCAAGCATAAGTATATCCTCCTGAGCCTCCATTGCCTAAAGCAGTTATACTTCCATCATTACCTCCAAAACAACTGATGTTTTGAGGTGTTACACTTACTGAAACAGCAGGAGGTTGAGCGACATCAATAAAATTAGTTGTAGTACATCCATAATCATCTGTAATAGTAACTGTATATGTTTGAGCAGCTAAATTACTTGCTGTTGCAGTTGTTGTTGAATTGGCATCATTCCATAAATAAGTATAAGGACTTGTTCCTCCTGATGGAGAAACAGTCGCTGTTCCATCACCACCACCATTACAAGAAGCTCCTCCTACAGAAATAGAGGATGTTAATTCTGTTTGTTGAAGGACTTCAATCGTTTCAGAATTAGAGCAAGCATTAGAATCGGTTACAGTTACAGTATAAAATCCAGCGGTTAGACCTGTAATATTATCATTACTCCCTCCAATATTCCAACTATAATTATAAGAATTAGAACCTCCTGTAGCTATTATAGTAGCTGTTCCGGTATTATCTCCATAACATTCTATTAAAGTTGAACTAATGGATAAGTTCAAAGCAGTAGGCTCATTAATCATAATAGACTCAGTAGTAGAACAACCATTGGCATCTGAAACAGTTACAATATAAGTATTCGCAATTAAATTTGAAATATTAGAAGTTGTACTTGCGTTTGCATCATTCCATAGATAAGTGAAATTTCCAGCACCACCAGAAGCAACAACCATTGCAGTCCCTGTATTTCCATTATTACATAAAACATCTGTACCACTAATATTTAAAATAATGGGATTAGGTACAGTCACTTCCGCACTATCAACAACAAAACAGCCATTGAGATCTGTAACAGTAACATAATGCCAACCATTTGTTAAATTATTAGCTGTTGCAGTCATTTGATTATCTCCCCATAAATAAGTGAAATTTCCAGCACCTCCAGAAGCAGTAACAGTCGCTGTTCCATCTGTAGAACCACTACATGATGCAGGAGTAGAAGAAGTAGAAGTATTAATACTCGTAGGAGAAGTAACAGTATCGCTAATAGTAATAGAACAACCATCAGAATCAGTTACAGTTACTGTATATGTACCTGTAGAAATATTACTAGCTGTAGCTGTATTTTGGTTATTGGCATTAGCACTCCACAAGTAAGTATAAGAAGAAGAACCTCCATTTGCTGTTACGGTTACAGAACCATCAGCTAAGCCATCACAAGTAGCATCAGTAGTTGAGGTAGAAACAGTTAATACAAGATTTTCATTAATAACAAAATTTTCAATTCTAGTACAAGAGTTCATATCTGTAACTGTTACAGTGTAAGTCCCTCCAGAAAGTCCTGTAACTTGATTATCTGTATCAGTAATTCCATTACTCCATTGATAAGAAAAATTAGGAGTTCCTCCTGTTACTAGGAGATCAATTTCTCCATCTGAGGCATTGGCACAAGTCACATGAGTAATCGTAGGGGTAATAGCTATTATATTTGGTTCATTGATTGTAAATGTTTCAGTTAATGAGCAGTCTGCATCACTAATAGTTACAGTATAATCTCCAACAGACAAATTTGAAAATATACCTGTTGTGTTATTTTGAATTCCAATATCATACGTCACTGTTCCTGCATTGCTAGAAGAGGAAAGTGTTGCTGTTCCATCATCTGCTCCAAAACATGAAATATCTGTAGTAGCATCTAAATTTGTGGTGAGTCCACAAGGTTGGGCAGTACAATCAATTGAAGCCACTAAACCGACGCCACAATTAGTACTAATAGCTCTTACTTCAATTGTAACAACTTCATTTAGGTTTAAGCCTGTAACAGTATGACTTAAAGGACCAGGATTAGGGCTTTCCCATGTTCCTCCATTTACACTGACTTCATAAGAAGTTGCACCCGCTACTTCTAGCCATTCGACAGTAACACTGGAAGAAGTAGATGAACCACAAGAAAGTATAGGAGCAGGTAATTGATTCACTATTGTAACATCAAATTCATCTGTAGTTGAACAACCATAAGAATCAGTAATAGTTACAGTATAAGTCATATCAGTTGTAGGACTAATAATCGGATCAGGGCAATCTGCACAACTAATATTAAGAGGAGGCTCCCATTCATAATTAATAAAATAAGCATTATTAAACGTGATACTCCATTCATTATAAGTAAGAGCAAAACCAGCTACATCATCATAAACAATTAATGTCCAAGTTCCATTAGTTGGGCCACCATATAAATCAGACCAAACGCCTTCTGGTTGCCAATTTCCTGTAAAAGGAACGGAAGAAGAAGGTGCATAATTTGAACCATTTGGATTATAATTGATAGCTGTAGAAGCTGTTTCTGTAAAACAAGTCCCAAAATATCCACCACCACCAACAAAACCTCCATTTACAGTTGTTAGCTCCAATATTTGTCCTCCAGGAGAAACGAGATAAGCTAATAGATCAGAAGTAAAACTACCTGTTACATCAATACAAACGGATTGAATTACCCCTTCTTCTATAGTTTCAAAAGGAATGCCTGAAACATTAATAGGGAATTCAAAAGGAACATCTATTTGATCAATTAATGTAGTATTTGTATTGGTAAAAGTAACAGGATCAGGAATAAAAACAGGAATGGAAGCATCTATTTGTGCATTATCACCATTACAGAGAACGAGATCATCCAAATTAGGAGGTACAAGTTGATTTTCTGTAATTTTTAAATCTATGGTATCAAAAAAGCAAACATCAGTTTGCACAATTAATTGAAATGTTTCTATACCTTCAGTTATATTATCTTCGATTCCTTGAAGTACAATTGCAATAGAATCTTCTCCTGCCGGAATCATTAAATCATCAGGAATAAAAGTATAATCTACTCCATTTGTAGCAGTTCCTCCAATAGTATAAGTTAAGGGAAGATCACTTTCTGTAGGAGCAGGAAGAGAGAAGGATAAAACAGCATCAGAACAACCTTCAGAAATAGTACCATCTATACTTACTGTTGTTGCTTCTACAGAAAGAGAACCTGTTCCAAAAGATTTAGCTTCAAGAAAAACGCCTGAATCTAAAATGGCGTCAGAAGCATCACCAATGGCTAATTTAATAGTATATGTTTGACAAGGAATGACTACTGCAGTTGCTGTAAATACTTTTGTATAACCTGAATACTCTACATTCAATCCTGTATTTCCAATATTATCTACAAAATATTGAGAATAGGCTAAAGAAACACAATTTGAAGCTGGACCACCAGTAGCGGTTCCACTATTTACAGTATTAATGGTAACAGGGAGGTTGGTTCCTGGAACGAGAGCAATATTTTCAGCATTATTAGAAAAAGTACCATTAATTCCTGGTCCTGAAATATAAAAACCAAAAGCATCATTAAAATTAGAACAAGTATAATTTTGGTATTCTTCAGAACCAAATACATAATTGAATTGCAAGGTATCAGCTAAAGGAACAAAAGTAATTTCATAAATGGCAGCATCATTAATATTGAAGCCATTTGCCGTAGTTTGTAAATCTGGATCGCCACCACCGCTGGTGTCCGAACTAGCTACTCCTGTATTTCCACAATTATTAGGGCAATCTAAACCAGGAGCATCTTCTGCGAGTCCAGAAGACATTACAATTCCTCTTTCCATTCCAATATCTCCGCTAGCATTTTGAAAATAACCAACAGCACTAGGATCTCCTGTAAAAGTTACATTTTGAACCTCTACACCATCCCCTAAAAAGACGTTTGTGATTAAATTTTCAGGAGTAAAAGGTGCTACAGTGCCAGGGGTAACTTCCATTTGAGCATAACTAAAAGAAATACAAAAAAAGAAAAGGACAATTATAAAGCTAATTATTTTCATTACTCTTTTATAAATTTTGAATAGGATCTTCAAATCGTTTAAAACCATTACATAATACTAAAGATAAGATTTTAAGCACTAGAATTAAAATAAATGAACTATTATGTCTTTTATTGCTTAATAAATGGCATATATTTATCAAAATTTATAGTGAAATTGAATAAAATGGATATAGACTTTTTTAATGCTATTCATGAGTATAGCCAAAAATATACAATGGATCCATCTCAGGAGTTGAATCATATAGAAAGAGAAACTCATTTAAAAACTTTAGCTCCAAGAATGGTTTCTGGACCTTTACAAGGACAGTTTATTCGTTTGTTAAGTCAAATAATGCAACCAGATTCTATTTTGGAGATAGGAACTTTTACCGGTTATGCCACGCTTTGTTTAGCAGAAGGATTATCTCCTCAAGGGAAAATAATTACAATAGAATCAAATGATGAACTAGAGAATATGTTGTTGAATCATTTTGAAAAATCAAAATTTAAAGAGCAAATAGAACTTATAATAGGAAATGCTCTTGAAATTATTCCAACTTTAGATATGATGTTTGATATCATTTATTTAGATGCAGGAAAAAAAGATTATTTAAAATATTATGATCTTATTTTAGAGCAATTAAAACCAAATGGAATTATTATTGCAGATAATGTTTTGTGGAGTGGCAAAGTATTAGATACTATACAGAATAATGATGAACATACAGTAACATTGCATGAATTTAATGAAAAAGTGTATCAAGATGAACGAGTAGATAATATATTACTTCCTCTTCGAGATGGTTTACATATTATTAGAAAAAAATGATTAATTTTAAAAAAAAAATAAGCCCTTTTTTAGGTAATTTATATTACGTTTTATCATTAAATCACTTATTGAAAAATAATGAAGTTTATTTTTTACCCTTTTATCATGCTATTGGAAATATTAAAGATTTACCACATATTTCTAATTTGTATGTCACAAAAAATGAAAAAGAGTTTGTTGAAGATCTAGAATTTATTTTAAAATATTTTGAGCCTGTAAGTTTATTGGAATTTATAGAATTATCAAAAAAAAAACAATTTAAAAAACAGAAACCTATATTTCATTTATCTTTTGATGATGGTTTAAGGCAAGTATATGAAATTGCTTTACCTATTTTAGAAAAAAAAGGAATTCCTGCAACTATTTTTGCTAATCCTAATTTTATTGATAATCAAGATTTATTTTTTAGGTATAAAATTAGTTTAATTATTCATAAATTAAATGATATAAAAGATATTCAAAAAAAAATATTAAAAAACAATAATC
>JAHDII010000095.1 GCA_020630895.1 Saprospiraceae bacterium | reverse complement strand
AATAATAAAATAAATTTATTCCCCTGGATGATATGTTCTTTTTTGTGTTGCAATCACTTTATTTTTATCTAAATAAACAGGTCTTAATTTTTGTTCTAAATACATTTTTATTTGATCATCATAATGTTCACTTTCTTTTTTATTAGAAGCACCTAAAGAATTTGTAGCTTCCATTTCAATTCCATTTTCAGTCCATTTTACAAACTGAATAAAACTATCTCCTAAAAATGCTTTTAATTTTCCTTTTTTTCCTCTTTCAAAATTCATGGCTGCTAAAACATCTGCCATTCCACCAATAGGATAATCTTTATCTCCTCTATACAAACGCTGAATTTCTCCAATAGTAACATCTGTTTTTCCAAAATGTTTTTTTAAATGTTTTTGCCCTTTTCTAACAAATTTTACAATATCAGTTTCACTTATAGTATTGACTCCAGGTAATAATCCTTTTTTAAAAACATCTTCGGTAATTAAAAATAAAGCAATAGATGCAATTCCTGCTTTGCGATCTACATCAGTTTTTCTATCCCATTCAGATAATAATTTTATACTCTCTGCAATGTCTGGATATTTTGTAGCATCTAAATGAAATATTTTTTCTATTCCTTGAATGGAAGCAGTATATAATGGTGTATGATAATAATTATCGTATTTAATATCTTTAAAATCTTGATAATCTATTTTGTCTTTTTGTTCAAATAAATATCTACATCGAATCGCTCTATTATTATCTTTAGTTTGATACCCAAATGTTACGTCATAATTTTTAGAATCTAAACTATTTTCAGGGGAAGTACAATTAAAAGGACTATTGTTTGTGTTGTAGATATATCCCACGTTAGGATTAGTTAATTGAGGTAGTTTTTCTATTGGATACATTTCATCTCCCCAAATTAATTGAGATTGATTTCCAGGTAAAACTTTTGTCCAATTATAAGATTTATTCCTTTCAGGAAATTGTCCCAAACTAATAAAAAATAAATTACTTTCTTTATCAGCATAAATGGTATTTGTACCTGGAATGTATTGCATTTCTAATGCCTTTTTAAATTCTTCTAAATTAGTAGCTTTATTCATTTCGTACCATTGTTCCGCTGCTCTAAATTCCATATTTGCACGAAAACGAATCGCATAAAAACCCTCTTTATTTTTAATAACAATTCCATGTTTACTGATATAGAATTTTTTAGTTATTGGAATTTTTATAAAACCTAATTTTACTTTTAATTTGATAGGATATTTTTCAAGTGTTTCCCATTTTCCATCTAATTCATATTGTAATTTATTTTTAGGGTGCATTTTTAATTTATAGGTATCAACATGATCGGGATAATTAATGGTATGACTCCAACCCAAATGTTCATTAGCACCTATAAACATCGTCATTCCACCAGGAAAAGTAGCACCATACATATTAATACCACTTTCTTCACTATTAATATGAGCTTCATACCAAGCATAAGGACCCGTTAATGGCTGATGAGAATTTAAACATAAATAAGTCTCTCCATTTTTAGTTTTATTTTTATTAGCAGCAAAAGCATTCGAACCAGCAGATTGTGGAATTTCATAAATATCCATAGTATTGTCAAAAGAACGAATAATTTCATATTGAACATTAGAAATAATAGCGAGGGCTAAAATATTAGCTGCAATAACATCTTGTTTCGTAACAGGAAAAGTATTTTTGATGAATAATTCTTCAGGATACTTTTTTGCATAATCATTCACTGCTTGTACATAAGCACCTACCATTTTTTCAAAATGAGGAGAATATAAACTATCTGTAACTACTTCTTTAGACTTTTTTTGTGCTTGAACAATATGAGCCAAAACATCCATAATCGCTCCTTCTTTGCCTTTGACTTCTGCGAGTCTTCCTCTAGTCGCTAAAAAATTTTCTTGTATGGAAGTAAAATCATCTTCACAAGCTGCCCAAGCTAAACCATATACCATATCGGCATCTGTTTTTCCATAAATATGGGGGACTCCAACTTGGTCTCTTATTATCGTTACATCTTTGGTATTGATTTGGGTAAATCCAGTTTGTATAATTAAGAGGAATAATAAAAGAGTGATAATTTGTTTCATTGTTAAATTGTTTTATTGCTAAATTGCTAAATTGTTGAATTGTTGAATTGTTGAATTGTTAAATTGTTAAATTGTTAAATTGTTGAATTGCTACATTGCTACATTGTTGAATTGTTCATTGCTAACTGATAACTGTTCACTGATAACTGATAAATGGCAAAAATAGAGGAAGTCAAGGATAAAAATGATAATTATTTCTTAAAAATGTTAATTATTTCCTAACGGATGCATCATATTATGTGTCTTTTGCATCTATATACGTTAAAGAAGCAAATGTATTATAAAACAATCAAACCAATGAACCATGACCAAATCAGAATTTTTTTCAAAATTAAATGACTATGCGACGATAATACAATCTGTTGCAGCTAATTTAACCCAAAACCAAGAACAGGCACACAAATTATATTTAGAGACAATATATCATGCTAGTAAAGATACTACAGGAGTGTATCGCCATTTAGGTTTTAGAGCATGGATAGTAATGACAATGAGGAATGTTTTCTTAACAAAATTTAATAGTATTGCTTGATTGCCATTAATTTCGGCATCAAAATTGATTATAATAAGTTAAAAATATTGCGTTTCATACCGTAATTTGGGCAATTCTTGGTGAGGAATTGCCCTATTTTTTTAATAAAAACTAGAAAATCGAAACAATACATATTCTGTTAACGTTTCATATCTAGTAAATTTCTAAATTTGTACCCTTGAATCATTGATTTATTATTTTAATAGATGATTATAATAAATAAACTCTATTGGTATGATGATTGAGGTTCATTACTTTAATATTCGAACACTGATAATTGTATAAATACATCCATGACAAAATTCAAATCTGACGTAGAAGCCATAGATGCCTTGGCACAATCTTATAAAGATCTTAAATCTGAAATTGGTAAAGTAATAGTAGGGCAAGAAGAAACGGTAAAAGCAGTAATTATTTCTCTATTTGCTAACGGGCATAGTTTGTTAGTTGGAGTACCTGGTTTAGCCAAAACTTTATTAGTTAGTACTATTGCAGAAGTATTAGATTTAGATTTCAAAAGAATTCAATTTACACCTGATTTAATGCCTTCGGATATTACAGGGGCAGAAATCTTAAACGAAGAACGCCATTTTGAGTTCAATAAAGGACCATTATTTTCAAATATTGTACTGGCGGATGAAATCAATCGTACGCCTCCTAAAACCCAAGCAGCTTTATTAGAAGCGATGCAAGAACGTTCTGTAACAGTGAGTGGAGTACGTCATTTATTACCTAAACCATTTTTTGTATTAGCTACTCAAAACCCAATTGAGCAAGAAGGAACATATCCTTTGCCTGAAGCTCAGTTAGACCGTTTTATGTTTAATATAAAATTAGATTATCCTTCTTATGAAGAAGAATTAGCGGTTGTAAAAGCTACAACAACCAATTCTAAAGTAGATTTGAATCATATCTTGACAGGAGAACAAATTATGGGTTTTCAAGAATTAATCCGTAAAGTTCCTATTGCAGATAATGTATTAGAATATGCTGTTGGGATGGCAACAAAAACAAGACCAGGTACACAACGTGCTACAGATTCGATTAATAATTATATTTCTTGGGGAGCAGGTCCTCGTGCTTCTCAATATTTAGTATTAGGTGCTAAATGTCATGCTGCTATTAATGGAAAATATTCTCCAGATATTGAAGATGTTCAAGCCATTGCTAATTATGTATTACGCCATAGAATTGTTCGTAATTATAAGGCAGAAGCAGAAGGAATTACAGAAGAAAAAGTTATTGAAGGATTGTTTTAACAGTTATCAGTTATCAATGTTCAGTAAACAGTGAACAATTTAACAATGTAGCAATTCAGCAATGTAGCAATTTAACAATTTAGTAATTCAAAATGATAGAACTGGGAAAATATAATGAGTTAGTTGCTTATAGAGAAACTGAATTTGGTTGGTTTTTGACTAATGAAAAAGGAGAAGAAGTTTTATTGCCTAATAAGCTTGTTCCTGAAAATTTAGAAAAAGGAGACGAACTTTCTGTTTTTATTTTTTTGGATAGTGAAGAACGATTAACTGCGACAACACAAACGCCTAAAATTCATTTAGGAGAATTTGCTTTTCTAGAAGTTAAAGACATGAACCGTTATGGTGCTTTTGTAGATTGGGGATTAGATAAACAATTGATGGTTCCATATAAAGAGCAATCGGATCAATTAGAAGTAGGAGCGTTTTATTTATTTTATTTATTATTAGATGATAGAACAAATCGTTTAATTGCTACTAATAAAATTTATAATTTTTTAGATAATGAAATTTTAGATGTTGAAGTAGGGGAGGAAGTAGATATTATTGTTGCTCATTCAACTACATTAGGCGTTAATGTTATTATCAATCAAAAATATAAAGGGTTAATTTTTGAAAACCAGATTTTCAAAAAAATAAAATATGGTGATCAATTAAAAGGATATATTAAAGAAATTAGAGAAGAAAATAAAATTGATATTGTTTTAGAAAAACAAGGATATAAAAATATTATAGATGCTCATTCTCAAAAAGTATTAGATAAATTACAAGAGCATAATGGATATTTACCTTTTGGAGATAAAAGTGATCCTCAAGATATTCGCCTCAATTTTGAAATGAGTAAAAAGAATTTTAAAAAATCAATTGGAAGTTTATATAAATCTAAAAAAATTAAAATTCAAGAAGATGGTATTTATTTGAATGATTTGCAAATAGATAAAAGTTAATGAAAAAACAAATTTTAATTTTAATCCTCACGCTATTTTTTAAAAATTTATTTGCTCAAAAATGTGATTGTAATTCTTACTATGAATGGGTAAAGAAAACTTTTGAGACAAATGATGCAGGTTTTCAAGATGCTCTAAATAAGAAAGGAAGAGATGCATATTTATTACATAATATATTAATAAAAAAACAAGTTCAAGAAATCTCAGATTTACATAGCTGTATAAAAATTTTACGAAAATGGGTTTATTTTTTTAGAAAAGGACATGTAGATGTTGTCAATGTTAATACACCTCCTAATAGCCCAGATGTTATAGTACACGAAGTTAATTTAAAAAGTTTTAAGAAATATCTTTCTAACAAAAAAATACATGATGTTGAAGGAATTTGGAAGTATGGAGACACAGAAATAATCTTTAAAAGAGTAAATAATCAATTATTAGGAATAGTTCACAAATCAAATAATTCAGTTTGGAAAAAAAACGAGGTACAATTTATAATTAATGAAGATGGAAAAGGCGACTATTTCAATTGGGAAAAAAGTAAATGGCATTTAAAAAAACACGAATTACTATCTAAAGACTTATTAAAAATTAATAGTAATATTTATTTAAGAAGAATATTCTTACATACAAAAGAAAACAGTAAAAAAATAGAACAACTTATTAATCGATTAGATACGAATTCTCCTATTTCTCAAAAATTAAGTGATAACACATTTTATCTAAGAATTCCTTCTTTTAATCCTAATCAAAAAAGTAAAATAGATAGTATCGTTTTTTTACATAAAGATGAAATAGTAAGTACAAAAAATCTTATTATAGATATTAGAGCAAATGATGGAGGAGCTGATAAAACTTATGAAGAATTGCTCCCTTTTATTTATACAAATCCTATAAGAAAAGCTGGTTTTGAATTTTTATCAACAGAATTGAATAACCAAAGAACTTTGGATATCATAAATGGAGCATTTGGAAAATTAAATGAAGAAGAAATTAAAGAGTACAAATCAAGGTATAAAATATTATCAGAAAATCTTGGAAAATATGTCAATTTTGAGAAACCAAAAAAAGTAAGTACAATTATTCTTGATACCATATATCAATATCCTCAAAATGTCGCAATTTTAGTTGATGATGAAGTTGTTAGTTCTGGAGAAGAATTTTTATTAGCTTCTAAGCAAAGTAACAAAGTAAAAATATATGGAAGACCTACAATGGGAGCCTTAGATGCTTCAAATCAATATTATTCACTTTCATCAGATAAAGAGGTTGTTCTTATATATACTCTTTCTAGAAGAATTAATAATATGCCTATTGATGATATTGGTATTCAGCCAGATTTTTTTTTAGATAATTCAATACCTAGATATGATTGGATAGAATATGTCGTTAATAAACTCGAAAACTTAGAAGAAAGAAAGTAAAACTTTAATATTGTTTATTTTTTAACTTGCTACGGTTCTATGAATTTATTTTAAATATTGTTCCTTCTTTTTTATATCCTATTTTTTTATAATAATTATCAACATCAGATAAAACATAAACATCTAAATCAGGAAAATCAATTTGAGTGCGTTCCATTAATTTTTGTCCTATAGAATTTCCTCTAAAATTTTTGTGAACCAATAAATCTATTATCCAAATATAAAATCCAATATCTAAAATAGAGCGTGAATATCCACAAAGATTTGTACCAATATAAGCAACATAAGTAATAGATGATTCTAAGGATAATTTATATTTAGAATTTAAGTATTCTTTCCAATCTTCTCCTTCAGAATGGATAAGCTCTAATAATTTTTCATAATCTTTTGAAGGATTATATTTTCTGATTTCAATATTCATTTTATTGAATCATTTAGTTATTAAATTTCTAGTTATAATTATAAATGGGTGTTATTCAAAGATAATTAAATATTTAAACTATCTTTGTTTATCATTTTAAATTCGTTAGTTTTTACTCAACTACCATTAGGTACAAGCTCGCAAGTTGCAAAATGCTTATTGCTAACTCAAAAGTTTGTACCATGGATGCAGAGCCATACCAAATAGAATCAAAGACTCCCTTTTCTGAAAGTCTTATCTGGAAAATCAATAGAAATTTTTATCAAGAAAAAGGAATTAAAGCTTGGAGCGAAGATATTGTTCCTCATAATATGACAAGTAATTCATCTGTTGGTAAAACATATGCTGAATTAATATTTGCTTTTCTCAAAGATTTAGCTTCAAAAAAAAATAAAAATGAAGTAGTATATATTCTTGAATTAGGAGCAGGGCATGGTAGATTAGGATTTCATATTCTTAAACATATACAAAAATTAGTTTCTTCTTTAGAAGGACAAATTCCAAAATTCTGTTATATCCTTAGTGATATTGTTGAGGATAATTTATCTTTTTTTAGTGATCATTATCAACTACAAGATTATTTTGATCAAGGTATTTTAGATATTTCTTATTTTGATGCTATTGAAAGTAAAAAATTATATTTGCGAAAATCTAAAAAAACAATTAATGCTCAAGATTTGAATCAACCGATATTGGCAATTGCGAATTATTTTTTTGATAGTATTCCAAGCGAGTTATTTTTTATTCAAAATAATTCAATTGCGGACTGTTCCGTTACCATTAATTCACAAGAAGACCCGAAAGAAATGAGTAACGAAATATTGATTAAAAATATGTATCTTACTTATCACAAATCAATATTAAATCTTCCAATTTATAATGAAAAAATATTAAATGAAATTTTAGAAAATTATAAAAAATTATCTTCTGATACTTATGTTTTTTTTCCTAAAAAATCAATGGAATGTTTGTCGAATATTAAAGCCTTTTCTAAATCAGGATTAGTTGTATTAACGATGGATAAAGGATTCCATGAAATCAATCATTTAAAAAATAAAAAAGAACCCGATCTTGTTACACATGGAAGTTTTTCGTTGTGGGTAAATTATCATGCATTATCTGAATATTGTTTAAAGCAAGGAGGAAAAGTTTTATTTCCATCATTTTCCAATTTTCATTTAGAAATAGGTTGTCTTTTATTTTTAGAAAAAACCGAAACATATTTGCAAACAGGTTTAGCATATAAACAAGTTGTAGATAATTTTGGACCAGATGATTTTAATACCATAAAACAATTAGCTTATTTTAATGTATCTAGATTAAAATTAATAGAGTTAATTGCAATTTATAGATTGAGTGGATATGATTCTACTATATTTATTAGACTCTTGCCAAGGTTAAAACAAGTAAAACAAAAAATTACTTTAGACGAAAGAAATAGACTGGCTCAAACTTTACATTGTGTATGGGACATGTATTTTAATATTCAAGAAAATTTTGATTTAGCTTATGAAATAGGAGGAATACTTTATGATCTTGGATTTTATTCTGAAGCATTAAATTATTTTGAATATTCAATAAATATTTTTGGAGAAAAAGCAGATGTAAGTTATAATCAAGTGTTATGTTATTATCAACTTAGGCAAGATAAATTATTTTATTCTACTTTAAATAATGCAAAAAAAATATTTCCAAATTCTGATTTACTTCGCAGTTTAGAAAATCTTGATATGAATTAAATTTTATTGATTCCCTTTCCATGGTACCATTTTGTTTCCTTCACAAAACCAGTATTCATGCCATTTTTTTCTATTAGAATCTAAACGATATTTATATCCTCCAAATAATAAACCTTGATGAATTTCAACATCTTCTCGATATGATTTTTCAATTAAATGAGATTGATTTTTACACCTTTTTTTTGCCATTTGTTTAAAAACCCAAGGGTGTGTAAAAATAGAAGCTTGGTTCATATCCTTATTCGCCCATTTTCCAATAGATATTTTTTCGTCAATAATAGGTTTGTCATTCACCCAATGATAATCAATAAAATAAGCTAATTTATAATCACCAGAATACATTTTAAAAGATAAATTATTAGGCAAAATTCCAAAAGGATTTGTAGCAGGAAGAATCATACAAAATAAAATAATACAATAATTATAAAATCCTTGAGGAATTAAATTTCCTTCAGAATTTTTCCAAAATAAAAGATATAAAAGAATAGGAGAAATAATATTCCAAATATATACTTGATGATTCCATTGTAAAGAAATTAAAATAATAAGTATTACAATATGGAAAAGAAAAGAAAATATTACAGCTATTTTTCTTGTAGCTTTGAAAATTAATAAAAGACCAATGAAGGCTTCAAAAATTCCCGGTAATATGGCAAATTTCAATTGACTACCAATTGTTTCTTCTAAACCAATTCCTCCCATAAGCCAAGGAAAAATAATATCAAAAAAACCATAATTTAATTTATTAATTCCTGCCCAAAAATAAGTAGCAATAAAAATCCAACGCCAAGCTTTAATTCTATTTTCTTCTTGACAAAAAATATAAGCCGCTAAAATTAAAACCCCTTGATATAACCATATTTGTAAACGATGTATATCAAATACAATAGAGCAAAAAATAGAGATAAAAAAAATGATAATAAATTCCTTTTTTTTATCAGTAATATTTATTAATAATAAAGAAATACAAGAGATAGAAAATAAAAGAATATTCAATAAAGAATGAGCTTCAAAAGGAAGGAGAGGAACGGTATAAAAATGTCTTCCTATATTAGAAAATAAAGGATAAGATAAACTTATCATGATTAATAACTGAAAACTAATACATGCAAGAATAATATGAGATAAATGATAAGGTGAAAATCCTATATTTTTTAAAAAAGTTTTCATTATTATTTTGAATTGATAGAAATTAATTCTAGTTCTCCAGAAGAATATCCTTTATATTTTAATAATTCATTATAAAAAGGTAATGCTTTTTTAGCCATTTCATTATTCGGATAAACTTTATTAACATACACTATATAATAATGTGGTGTTTTTTTGAAACAACCTCCTTTTAAAACTCCCGCTAAAGCACTTGCTTTATTAATTTGAGAAATTCTAAATTCAGCTGCTTGTCGAGTTTTATAAACACCATCTTTTAAAATATAATGTGTACCTCTCCAATTTTTATATTCTTTACAGAAAGCAATATTTTTATTTCTTTGTGTAGCAGCATTTGATGAATTTGAAGCATTCGGTTTTTTACCTTCAGCTATGATTTTATTTTTTTCTTTTTCTACTTTTTGAATAGAATCCAAAAGATGTTGATCAAAATTATGTAATAGATCATACAAGGAATCTTGTTGTTCTTTTGTATAATGATATTCTTGATCTGAAAAATCATAAAGACTTAAATCATTAAAATTATATTCATCTACCAATCCATCAAACTCCACAACATAACCTGAATCGATAACATAAAAATTACTTTCTTTTTTTAGATCTTTTATTTTTTTTCTAAGTTCTTTTTTATATTTGGATTCATCAACAACGCGTTCTTTTGTTTTTTGAGACTCTTTAAATAAAAAAGCAGCAGATAAAGAAAGAGATAAAAAAATTAATAATAATTGGATATTATAATTGTATTTAAATCGTCTTTCTTTTTCCCAACCTAAACTCGAAGTAAAAGTATCTGTATAATTTTTAAATCGATTAGAAATTCCTTCAAAAGGGTTTTTTGTGAGTTCAGAAAAAATAGTTTTTTTTCTCTTTTTTCCTTCATAAGAATATTGAGCAGGATTAATATTTTGATGAACACTCAAATCTTTATCAACTACAATTAATCCGAAACCATTGAGAATACATTGCCTTTTTAATTCCTGTAAATATTTATCATTAGGATTTTCAAAAACATCAATTCCTACAGCCACCCATTGTTCATTAGCATCATATAATTTAAATTGTTCAATCGCATAAATTTCTTTATAAGAAGATAAACCTTTAAATAATAATCGATACAATAATCCGAAAAAAATATTAGCAACTAATAAAATTAAAATTGTAGGAAAAATACCTTTTACGCCAATATGATAATATTGTTGAATATAAATAAATGTAAAAATAAGCGTACTTAAAATACAACCAAAAGTAATACTATCCCACCAAAGACGTTCATTTCTAATTTTATATTTTATTTCATGTGATTTAGCATAGGAGGTTGCTTCAAAAGAGGCTTCAAAATTTTTATCAATATCTGTTCTAAAAACCAAGCGTCCATCGGCAATAATTCCACTATCTGAAATATTATCCAAATAGATTTGGGTTTCGCCAATTCTTGGACGATATTTGTAGTACGTTTTCAAAAAACGTAACGCGGCATGTTTTATGTCGGTTTCAGTTAAAAAATCCATTAATACAAATATAAAATATTAATAAATTGAATAACATATCAAAAAGCAAATTATCATCTATTATTTTACAATTTTCAGCTTTTTGTGTCTTTTTTGGA
>JAHDII010000094.1 GCA_020630895.1 Saprospiraceae bacterium | reverse complement strand
TAGATGTTATTGCGAAAAGTTTTTTATGAAAGACGACTTAGATATTTTGGAAATAACAAAGTATATTTTCAAAAGATCAAGTTGGCTATAATCAATTTTTCGCAATAAGATCTTGTTATATTTAATTTATTGTTGTTACAAGTTCATCCATTGGTTTACGAACTTTTACAAGATTTACAAGCCAATCTTTTTCAGCATTTCTGTATCCTAATGGTACAATGACGGTACTGCGTAGATTTTTTTCTCTTAGCCCTAATATCTTATCTAAAGCATCATTATCGAAACCTTCCATTGGTGTACTATCAACACCTTCATAAATGGCTTGAGTCAATGCAGCCATTAAAGCAATATAAGTTTGTCTTGCGGCGTGTTCAAAATTAACTTCAGCATCCCGTTTTGGATATGCATTTAAAAGCATTTGTCGATAATTCTCCCAGCCTTCATTTTTGAAACCACGAATTTCATTAGTGAGATCAAACATATAATTGATTCTATCTACAGTATAATTATCCCAAGCTGCAAATACCAATAGATGAGAACAATCAGTAACCTGAGATTGATTCCAAGCAATTTTGCGAATTTGCTCTTTAATTTCTTTATTGGTGATAACAAAAACCTCAAAGGCTTGTAATCCACTTGAAGTTGGAGCTAGTCTTATTGCTTCTAAAATATTATCTATTTTCTCTTGTGGAACTATCTCACCATTCATTGCTTTAGTAGCGTAACGTTCATTTAATTTTTCTAAAAAACTCATTGTATTTTATTTATTAAATAATAATACAAAGGTAGCACTTAGTGAAGTTAGAAAAATTGATGTATGATAAGAAAATGAATTATTGAGTAGCAATTTCCTTCCTAATTCTGCTTAAACTTTCAGTAGTGATTCCTAAAAATGAGGCGATATGGTAATTTTTTACATTTCGTTCAATGTCTGGATATGTATTTATAAAATTGATGTATCGTTCTTTTGCTGATAGTGTTAAATTTTCAAGAATTCGTTTTTGAAAGGCTGCAAAAGCAGATTCTAATTTATGGATATAAAATCGATTTATTTTTGGTATTTCATTACAAAGATTGTCATAATCTTTTTTTGAGATTTTAAACAAAGTAGCATCTTTTATACATTCGATGAAAGATACAGATTTAGATTTTTCTTTTCCATAAAGAGCTATGTAATCACTAATCCACCAACCTTTAATGGCAAATTGTAAAGTATGTTCTTTTCCTGAATAATCTATGTAATATGTTTGTAAACATCCATCGTGAATATAATGAGTGCTATTGACTTCTGCTCCTTCTGTTAAAAGAAATTCCCCTTTTTTGAGTTCGATTTTTTTTAATGCATCACTTATGCTTTGTAGCTCGTTTTTTGTAAACGCAATATCTCCAAAAATCTCAAGTATGATTGGTTCCATTTATTCTAAATTTAAATAGTTTCACTATCTATAATAGACTATTACATATCAATATTTTTTTCAAAATATATTTTTTTGTTATCAAGATCAAAAGCACAAAGATGCCCTAAGCCTTTAACACCTTGATAGCAGCATCCCGCATCAATATTTAAAACTCTTCCTTGTTCTAAATTTTCATGCAATTTAAGTATTTCATACTTGGTAATAGGAGTGTGCCCATGAATGATATATCTATCTCCTAACCATTGATAATTAAGGCTGTCATACCAATTTCTAACCCACATCATAGAATGGAATAAATTCATAGGATCTTCAGGAGTATCAAAATTTAGACCTGCATGGGTAAGTATGTAACTATCACTTTCGATAAAGTAATCTAAATTATTGAATATCAGTTTGTAATACTCTTTTATATCATGTAAAAAATAAATGTTGAAACTTTGTAAAGTTTTATCTCCTCCGTGAAACAACCAGTTTTTATAGTTTAGACTAAATTTGTCTTCTATACATTGTAAAGCTATATCTTCATGATTTCCTCTTATCATTGTAATTTGATAACCCTCTTCTTTCATTTCCATAATTGAGTCAATGACCTCTTTCGAACGAGGACCTCTATCAATATAATCTCCTAATAAAAATAACTTGTCTTTTTTATTGAGCCCAACACGGTCTAGAAGCTTTAAAAATGTTTTTTGGCAACCGTGTATATCTGATATGGCAATTCTTTTCAAATCGTTAAATTTTTCCTATAATTATAAAAATAGGTTTATACTTAAATGTACTTTTTGTATCTTGCAGAATGGCACAAATTACGATAAAATATTTATTTATTCTGATATTTTCTTTTTTCTTTTTGGGGAATGTTGCTGCTCAAAAGAAAGGAGGAAGTATGGATGTAACAGGATTATGGAAAGGCACACTGACTCAGAATGCAGGAGGCTTCAAGTCAGAATATTCTTTTGAATTATATTTAATCCAGAAAAAAGGAAAAATACGAGGGCGTTCTTATTTTTATGTTGATGATGTTTTTGCTACAATTGAATTGAGTGGTACAATTAAAGGTGGTAAGATTGTTATATTGAATGAATCAGAAATTGTGGATTATCATAAATATGAAGATATGGAAATTTGCCTTAAAAATCTTCAGCTTACTGTAAGTTATGATGGTAAAAAATTGCAGTTAAATGGTTTCTGGGATGGTAAATCTGTTTTAGGTGATTGTATTCCAGGTAAAATATTTTTAACAAAGCAAGTTCCTCGTGCTTAGCTTGTTTTATTATTTTCTTCTACAATAATTTTTACTCGTCTATCTAAAGGATCTAAGTATTGATATAAAGCTTCAAAGAAATCATTTCCATACTTCGTATAATAGGGGATGAAGTTATCTTTTCTTTCTTGTAAATTGCCATTAGGAAATAGCTTTTCCTTTAAAGAATTTACTTTATTGATTAATGTCTCATTATTCCTTTTAATAGCTCTAATCTTTTTGTTATCAAGGTTTTCAATGCCTTTGACTGCTTTGGCAAATTCTCCTTTTGCAGCGCTAACTAAGGTCTTATCTATTCTTTCTAATTTCTTAATAATTTGTTGATATTCTTGTTTTATGTTTTGTAACTCATTTGAAATTTCCTGTTCCTCATTTGAAATTTTCTTTACAATTTTTTTTATCAAAAAATCTAAATCTTTCCAAATAGTTTGAATTGAAATTTCTAGTTGTTTCATCTTTTTTACAGAAGTAGCATCTAACCACAAAACAGAATCTCGACGGATAAGCATAGGGTAGGGAACATTAAAAAATAGAAACTGTTCTTTCCGTTCTAGCCAATATGCCAATTCTCCACCACCACCGATATATGCAAGATTAGGAAGTATGACTTCTTGATAAATGGGACGCATCACAACATTAGGACTAAAACGTTCAGGATGCTGATTTAATTCTAAAAGTATTTCTTCTTCTGAAAAGGAAATATTTTGATTTAATACATGGTATTTACTCTCTCTAAACTCAATCCTTTCTCTAAATCCATCTCCTAGATAAAATAGATTAATTGGTCGAGCAAAAGCTTGAGATTTGAAACCTAGATTTACTAGCTTCTCTTGTGCTTTTTGAACAATGTTTTCTGAGGGGCATTCTATTATTTCTTTTTGAAAAAAGGGAATAGCCAATCGTTTTAAATGAGATGAACTCATATCTAAAACAACAAGCCCCTGTTCTCCAAATAAAAGATTGACGAGTTCTAAAGCTGCAAAATTGTATTTTTTATGTTTGGTATGAGCTTTATGAATGATATCATAAATTTGATTAGTATGAGAAGAATTTCCTAAAATGTTTTTTAATTCATCCAATAAAGGAATAATATTTTGGGTACTCATCTTTCCAACAGAACCTTTAGCATCATTTTCCCAGACCAATTTTTTATTAAAAATTGTAGCATGATTGATTTCTTCAAAATCATGATCTTCTCCTCCTGTAACAAAAACAGGAACAAAATGATATTGAGGATAAGTTTTACAAAGTGTTTTGCATAAATTGATAGTTGAAATTATTTTATAAATATAATAGAGTGGTCCTGTAAATAATGCAGGCTGATGAGCGGTTGTAATCGTAAAAGTATTTTTAGAATTTAATTGCTCAATATTATGATGAACAGCTTGATTAAACTCTAAAGATTGGTACTGTTCTTTTAGTGTAGAAACTAAAATATCTCTATTGATGAATTGCTGTTGTTTTGCTTGGATAACTTCGGGGAAATATGCTAATTCTGGGCGATATAAATAGAAATCTTTTAGCTTAGGATCTAGTTCAACATAAGAAGTATCATTATGTGAAAATACACCAGTTTCTTTAAAAGAAAGGTATTCGCAATTCATCATATAATTGGACTCAATTTAATTTATAAAATATTCAGCTTTAATGAAAAATTTATCATCAATAGCTCGAAGAGCTTTTGCTACATCTTTGGAAACAACAATAACAACCCATTGTTCATAATTCATAGGTATTTTTCCTACAACTTTAACATAAGCTACATTTTTTGTTATTGGATTTTCTAAACGAATAATAGAACCTGTAGGAGCATATTTATGTAAACAGAAGAGCCCAGAAGGAGCAAAACTATCTTTACTATCCCATTGAGCTTTTCCTTTTTGAATTTTTGTATTCGCTAAATAACTTTTACTTAAAAAGTCAGATTTATTTCTTTGGTTTTCCGCTGCAATATCTCCAGAAACTCCTTTAGGATATTGCCAATCTTTATCAATCCCATCCGTTTTCATCCATCCTACATGAAGTAATTGTCCTGGAGATAATTCGATTGATTCCAAATTGTTGTTTCTTTTCAATTCTTCTTCAGTAATTTTGAAATGCCTTTTTGAAATTCCATATACTGTATCTCCCTTTTTTACGATATAATAGATCTTGGCAAAATCTTTAGATTCTTGATGGGGTTTTAATTTTCTAAGAATAGCTTTATTAGGAATAGGAACGGTTACCATATCTCCAATATGAATGGTTGTATTTTTAAGTTGTGGATTATATTCATATAATTTATTAATAGTTAAACCATAAAATTTAGCCAAAGAATATAAAGTTTGTCCTTTTTCAAATTGGTGTTTAAATAATTTTTGATTTCGATAATTAATTGAAAGGAAAACAGTATCTTGAGGTAATAGATAACGTAAACTATCGCCTGTGGCAAAAGATGAATGCGTAGTTAATATAAAAATAATTAAAAATATGATTCGCATAGTTTGTGTATTTGTCCAAAAATACAATATTTTAAGAATTTAATAAATTATTATGAAAGTATTAGGAATTATTCCTGCAAGATTTAATTCTAGTCGCTTTCCTGGAAAGCCGCTTATAGATATTAACGGGCGATCTATGATTATGCGTGTTTATGATACTTGTGTTGCAACAAAGATATTAGATAAAGTGATTGTAGCAACAGATGATACAAGAATATTGAATCACATTCAAGAGTGTGGAGGAGAAGTGATGATGACTTCAACGGAGCATGAAAATGGGACAGAACGTGTAGCAGAGATTGCTTCTCATTTTAATGATTATGATATTGTGATTAATATTCAAGGGGATGAACCTTGCATATTTTCTGAACAAATTGAAGAATTGGTTTTTTTTATGAAAAATCATCTTCATTATAAAATAGCTACACTGGTTCATGAAATAGACTTTTTAAAAAATCCAAGTATTACAGAAATAGAGAATGCTGTAAAAGTATATTTTAGTGATAAAAATAAAGCGACTTTTTTTTATCGTCAAGATTCTATCGCTCAATATTTATCGTTTCCAGAAAAAGAAAGAACTTATCATGGAAAACATATTGGTATTTATGGATTTCATAGAAAGACTTTGCTAGAATTGGTACAATTAAAGCCTACAGAAAATGAATTATTATACAGGTTGGAGCAATTGCGTTGGATGGATAATAATTATGATATAG
This sequence comes from Saprospiraceae bacterium, assembly GCA_020630895.1. GTDB lineage: Bacteria > Bacteroidota > Bacteroidia > Chitinophagales > Saprospiraceae > JAHDCE01. Next base: position 5,480 of record JAHDII010000094.1, on the reverse strand, counting down.
GTATAACGTGGACGGAATATGAATCTCCATCTGTTGATATACCGAGTGATGTTGAAAAAGTAAAATTGTTTTTGGAAGATAAAAAATAAAGAGTTATATAACTTTTGAGTTTGTATAAATAACCCTTTATTTTTCTTTACTATGCAACACGACGCTCTATTGATATCTTATAATTACTAATATCCAACACCCACAGCTATTGCAATAAAGATAAAGGCAATAATTGTACTGATGATAAATAGAGGTAAGACCAACTTAAACCATTTTTCAAATGGTACTTTAGCAAGTCCGATCATTGCCATTAGTACTCCGTTGGTAGGTATTATCATATTAGATAATCCATCACCTAATATAAATGCTAATACCGTTGTTTGTCGAGATATCCCTATTAGGTCTGACATAGGAGTCATTAAGGGCATGGAAACTAGGGCTTGCCCAGAAGCTGATGGAATGAGAAAATTGAGTCCGGATTGAAATATAAACATTCCTTCAGCAGCAGCAATTTTGGGCATGGACAAAAGTGCGACACTTGCATGTTGTATTAAAGTATCTATTATCATACCTTCTTGTAATACGACTGAAATACCACGTGCTACACCAACCACTAGAGCAGGAACGATCATGATTTGTAAGCCTTTTGTGTATGCAGCCATGGCTTCATCTCCATTCATCCCAGCTATTATTGCAATAACAATCGTGGTTCCAATAAAACAGGCGCTCATTTCGGTTAAGCCCCAGCCAATTGTTTGAACAGCCACCAAAATGGAAATGTAAGCCACTACAAAGAAAAGGAGGATGAAAATATGCTTTCTTTTTAGAGGAACTTGCTCAAAAGATCCGAATTCTTCTAACCCAAAAGAATCATCTTTCATAAGTCTCTTAGAAGGCGTTTTCTTTACTTTTTCTCCATACCTTATTAGGAAATAAAAACCAGTAACGGCTAAGACAATAAATAAAATAAGTCGCAACCCAATACCAGAACCAATGGGTAATTCCGCAATGATTTGTGCAATCTGGACAGTAAAAGGGTTCGTTACACCAGAAGTCCATCCTAAAGACATAGGTATGATTAATAAAGCAGCACCAAATACTCTATCATAACCTAATTTTTTCGATAAAAAGAGGAAAACTGGAATGAAAGCAATTGTAGATGAGGCTATTCCCATAAAAGAGGAAGCAGAAAAAATGGTAATATAAATAAGAAAAATTAGCTGTTTAGGTTTATTTTGAAATTTGGCAATTAGTTTAAATAGGAAAGCATTGATGGCACCTGTATGCTGTATAAGTGTAATCAGTGCTCCAATAATGAAAACGTAAAATACGAGAACTGCTGAATCCCCTAAACCCTTTGGTATGGCTTCAAGTACACCAAGTACAGAAACGGGTGTTGATTTTCCCTCTATTTCTTCTCCAACAATTGCCCCTTTTAAAGAATAGTTCTTAGGAATTTGCTTATAGCTATTAGGCACGACTACTGTTCGAGTCTTGCCTCCATAGTCTTTAGTGGTTCGTTCAAAACTCCCACTGGGGATCAAATAAGTGAGTATAGAACATAAAATGATAATCCCAAAAAGGAAGATAAAAACGTGTGGAATTTTAAAGTTTTTCATTTTTAAAGTTTTTCATTTGTTAATGCTAATTGATTATTTAGCCATTGCCTAGTCGAGATTTTATGCTTGTATTTAGATAATTATATTACTTACTTGATCTAAAATAAATTATTTCTACTTAATATGAGTTTAACATTAATAGATTAACAATCAAATATTTATAAAAAAATAGGAGATTTGTGGCGACAAAACAAACAAAATCTCCTATTATGTATATAATAAGTAGCACAAAGTTAGTAGAAATATTCATATCTGTAGATGATTTTTACCTAGAATTCGAAAAATGGCAGACAACAATAAAAAGATAATCAAAACTCTCTTCAAAGATTTGAAAGACAAATGTTTAGTGGATAAATAGAGTGAGTCTCTCTAAATGATTTGAAAAATTTTATGAGCAAAATCTTCATCTTATTACAGAAGCTCAATCTAAAAATAAAAGATATAGGCAACTATTTTTTCTATCTAGGTTTTTGAAACATTATTTCAGTACAAGACAAATTGAAAAATGTCGTTGATAAAATATATTTTGATCTTTTTAATCAATTCAACCACTTCTTTATAAGATTTAAGAGAGAGTGTCTTATTTTTGTAGTTCATTAAAATAATATTATTATGTATCCAATAGAGTTAACCAGTCCAATGTCAAAAGATTTGACAGATCATGGGTTTGAAGGTCTTACAAGTTCTGAAGAAGTTAAAGATGTTTTATCTCAAAAAGAGGGAACCGTTTTAGTTGTTGTAAATTCAGTGTGTGGTTGTGCTGCCGCTAATGCCCGCCCTGGAGCAAAATTTTCATTAGAAAATGATAAAAAGCCAGATAGATTAACAACTGTTTTTGCTGGGGTAGATAAAGATGCAGTGAATACAGCTAGAGAATTTATGATGCCTTATCCTCCTTCATCTCCGTCTATTGCATTATTTAAAGATGGGAAATTAGTTCATTTTTTAGAAAGACATCATATAGAAGGGCGTTCAGCTGAAATTATTGCAGCCAATCTTAAGATGGCTTATGATAGATATTGTTAAACTAAAATTATGCTAGCGTTATCCAAAAAATTTCCTGAAAAACGAGCTTTTATTACTGGTGCTGCAATGGGTTTAGGCCGATCATTTTGCAAACATTTAGCAAAAGATGCTTGGACTATTGGTATGTCTGATATTGATATTGAAAAATTAGAACAAACGGCAGAAGAAGTTAGACAATTAGGAGGGACTCCTATTATATTTTCTTTAGATGTTTCTAATAGAATAAAATATAAAGAAGTATCTCAGATTTTTTTAGAGAGAGTAGGAGGAATAGATGTGCTAATTAATAATGCAGGAGTAGGAGATGGTGCTGCTTTTCATGAATATTCTTTAGATAATTGGGATTGGATGATTGGTATCAATCAAATGGGAGTATTGTATGGTTGTCATTTTTTTGTACCTACTTTTCTTCAACAAAAGAAAGGACATATTATTAATATTGCTAGTGCTGCAGGCTATGCTAATGCTCCTAGAATGAGTCCTTATAATATGACAAAAGCTGCTGTTATTTCTTTATCAGAATCTTTATATTATGAATTAACTCCTAGAGGAATTAATGTTTCTGTTGTAATGCCAACATTTATAAAAACTAATATCATGCAACATGCTAGAGGTTCTTCTAATGCCATCAAAGCAGGAAAAAAATTATTAGAAAAAACAAAATTAAAGGCTGATGAAGCTGTCTTAGAAATGTTAGTTAAAGCAGGTAAAGGAAAATTTGAAATTGTCCTTCCAAAAGAATCTAGAATGGGATATTGGATGAAAAGACACTTTCCTAAAATTTTTAGAAATCGATTGATGAAACTAGCAGAAGCTCAGATTCAAAAAACAAAAACTTAAGTGTTTTTTAAAATTTTTATTATATTTAAGCTTTAAAAAATGTTCATTTTTTGAATGAATATTATACTTTCTAACACAAATAATAAAAATTTTAAACACATGAAAAAGGTATTACTTATTATTTTTGGATTAACCCTTATTAATTCAAAAAATTCGGCTCAATGTGATGTTAGTTTTGGTACAGGAGATGCTCGTTTTGTTGGAGCATGGACTGATGTTGAAACAGGAGAAACAGGTTTACAAACAGTTACTGCAGGAATTACAGAATTACTTACACTCACAACTTCTCATGATATATGGGACGAAGTAAATAACGATTGTACTGTTACCGGAGGAATAAATGATATTACTATTGAACAAACATTAAATACAACTCTTATAGATGCTTATGGAGGAATTATTTTTACAGATCCATCAGTAGATGCGTCAGATAAAATGAATATTACTCAGAATTCTTCAGGTCTGAGTGGAACAAGTACTCAGGGGCAACTTGCTTCTTCAAAATCTTCAACAGGAGATATCCGTAGTTATGAAATTAAGGTAACTTTCGCAAGCCATGTATATATAGAAGCTCAAGATTTTACAATAGATGTTGCTAGTGTCAATACTGCAGGAGAAGCCTTTGAATCTATGTCTGTTATTTTTCTAGATGGTTCAGGAAGTCCTTATGGGACTGCTACATATACTGGATATTGGGTAGATGGAGATGGTCCAGGAGGAACTCATCCAGGAGTTGTAGGAGCTTGTCCAGCAATGGCTCCAGCAGTTAAACCAGCAGCAAGTATTTACACAACAACAGGAACAGGTGTTTACACAATAAGTGAAACAGGAACTATGAATCTAACAGATGCTTGTAATCCTGTATCAGGAACTAGTGGTACAGAAGATAATAAACTTATTCATGCTCAAATGGATGCGGGATTAGCTCCTATGAATAAAATTGGAGGATTTATTTTTAGGGTAAATCTTGAAAATATTGCTACTTCAACAGCTGATGGCATTGATAATGGAACAAGAACTCGCTTTACAAGTAGGTTAGATGGATTTAATTTAACAGCAGTTAGTTTACCAGTAGAATTACTTTCTTTTCAAGTAAATAAAGATGAAAATACTTATTCTGCTTACCTTTCTTGGGTAACTGCATCAGAAAAAAATAATCAGCATTTTATTATTGAAAGAAGTAGTGATGGCAACACTTTTAGAGAAATTGGAAAAAAAGAAGGTTTTGAAAATTCTTTAGAAGAAAAAAATTATTCTTTTATTGATGAAGTTCCTTTAGAAGGTAAAAATTATTATCGCCTTTGTCAAGTAGATTTAGATGGAACAAAGACATATAGTGATATTAAATCTGTAATCTTTCATGGGGATAAGTTAATTACTCTTTATCCTACTATTGTAAATAGTAATTTACAATTAATTGTGAATGATAATAATTTTGATAATCTAAATTATAAAATATTAAATCTTTCTGGGCAAACTCTTTTACAAGGAAAAATTAATGCTAATGAGTCTATTTCTCATTTAGATATTTCTTCTTTAAGTACAGGACAATATATGATTGCATTTATTTATAAAGATAATATGCAAATAGAAAGATTTTTTAAGTTGTAAGGTATCTAAAAAAAATGAAATAATATGAATTTCTTATAGTCAAGAAGAGCTATCTTTATAGAATTAGGGCTATTAAGTAAAAGGGGTAGATTCCCATACTAGTTTTTCTAGGGTGGGAAATTTCACTCAAAAATAATTCCTCGAGGCAAAGCCTCGAGGAATTTACATTTTGTTGTGTGTTGTTATTTCTAACTTATGTTATTTGAAACAATTTTCTTTGCTGCAATAGTTTCCTTAGAATCTAAATTATACATCCAAGAAAAAGCAAATCCATATTCTATTCCTGTTCTTAAAAAGTCATCTAGACTATCGGCAATCAGCTTAATTCCCTCATCAGGATATTGTAAATCCCAACTGTAAATATGTCCTTCGCCTTTAGAAAAATATATATTT
>JAHDII010000093.1 GCA_020630895.1 Saprospiraceae bacterium | reverse complement strand
CTGATTTTGGTATTTGTCAGTATAATTTAGGAAACTTTAAAGATGCTAATATTCTTTTTGAAAAAGCATTAGAATTTGAAAAAGGTAAAGATGCTATAATTAAAGAAGAGTTGCTGTATCATAGAGGAATGACTCGATATAAAGCAGGCTTACCTAATTATATAGCAGATTTAGAAAAAGCAGCAAAAGCTGGAATTACTGCCGCTGTTGAAGCTCTTGAAGAAGTAAAATAAATCACGTTTATTCTTAAGATACCATTATGCCTAATAAGAATAACCAACAATATATCGTTGGACTAGTACTGAATAGGTACGTACTAATGTTATTAGCTTTAATAGCTATTTTAACATTAGTTTGGTATTTTAGCGAAATTGTAGCTTGGATATTAGTTGCTTGGGTTCTTTCTATGATAGGACGTCCTATAATGAACTTTTTGCAAAGTTTAAAAATAGGAAAACTCAAATTTGGACCATCATTAAGTGCAGGATTAACGATTTTTTGTTTTTTCTTAGGACTTGGCTTATTCATTTCTATTTTTGTTCCGATGTTTGTCACTCAAGCAAGGAATCTAGCAGCAGTAGACTATGAAGCTATTGAAGAATCTTTAGAAGAACCTATTTCTCGAGCCAATGATTATTTGCATACCTATGGCGTTTCTTTAAATGATATTTTTGGATTTGAGGAGCCTGAAACTCAAGAAGCTCCTCTAATTATACCTCCTCCCATTTTTAAGGATACAATTATATATGATATTGATACATTAACTGGAGATACTGTATCATTTTTGAGAGATACTATACTCGTTCCTACAAATATAGATACGACTACTTTAATAGATAATACTAAACCTGAAAAAGCTCTCCCTTTTAAAAAATTACAAGAATATTTTAATATGGGGATGATTTCTAGTTGGCTAGGTTCAATTGTCGGAGCTGCAGGAAATGCTTTAATTACAATATTTTCTATCATATTTATAGCATTTTTCTTCTTGAGAGAAGCTCAATTATTTACACAAATTTTGCAGAAATTAACACCCAATTGGGCGGATGAAAAAATAGGGCATGTAGTTGCAGATTCATCGAAAATGTTAACTCGTTATTTTAGTGGAGTTATACTTCAAATATTGATTGTTACTCTAGGCTTGTTCATAGGAATGTCAATTTTAGGAATTCCTAATGCTTTATTAATTGCTTTTTTGGCAGCATTATTTAATGTTGTTCCTTATGTAGGACCTTTTATTGGAGCAACCATAGGTTTACTTTTAACTATAACAGCAAGTTTAGATTTAGAATTTTATTCTCAAATGTTACCTCTTTTAGGAAAAGTAGCTCTTGTATTTATGATTATGCAAATGGTAGATAATTTTATTTTACAGCCATTTATATTTTCAAATAGAGTATATGCTCATCCATTAGAAATATTTATTATTGTATTGATAGGAGCACAAGTAGGAGGTGTTCTAGGAATGGTTCTAGCTATTCCTGCTTATACTGTGATAAGAGTTATTGCTAAAAATTTCTTGAGCGAATTTGATATTATTAAAAATATGACTCAAGGTTTAGAAGAGGCAGAAGAATCAAAACCTAACAAAACTTAGGTTTTAGTTCTGTTCTACATTAACTTCTATTTTTTTATCCTGATTGGCGAGTTGCCAAATGGTATGAAAAATTAATTTTCCAATTTTGGCTGTTTTTTCATAATTGATTTTATCAAATGTATCTGTTACCATGTGATAATCTTTATGAACACCACTAAAATAAAAAATAGCAGGAATACCCTTTTTTGCAAAATTGTAATGATCTGAACGATAATAATATCGATTAGGATCATTTTTTCTATTAAAGGTATAATCCAATTCTATATTCGCATATTTTTGATTCATATTTTCATTAATATCATGCAATTCTGTACTCAATCGATCTGCACCAATCACATATATATAATTAGGATTTTTTTCATGTTTTTCATCTACTCGTCCAATCATATCAACATTCACATTAACTATTGTATTTTCTAAAGGAAAAACAGGATGTTCTGCATAATATTCAGAGCCTAATAAACCTTTTTCTTCACCTGAAACTAATAAAAATAAAATACTTCTTCTTGGACCCATTCCTTCCTTTTGAGCTATTGAAAATGCTTCGGCAATATCTAAAACAGTAGAAGTTCCAGAGCCATTATCATCAGCACCATTATAAATAGCATCTTCTCCTCTTTTTCCTAAATGATCATAATGAGCAGAAACAATCACTAATTGATCTTTTAATTCTTCATCTCTTCCTTCAATATATCCTAAAACATTTTCTCCCTTTAATATTCTTTCTTCTTTTTCTAAAGTTATAGAAATTTTACTAGGAATAATTAATGGTTTAGGCTGTCCTGTTTTTTTGATTTTCTCCCTAGTTTTAATAAATTTTTTATAATATTTTTTTCCAATAATTTCTTTAGCCACATTTCTAGAAATATAAATACTATTGGTATAATTTTCAGAACTTCTAGAAACATGATTCATAGTTTGGCTTCCATAAAGAAATCTATCTCTATACTTTGAAACTTTTTTCTTTATTTCTGGCTCAATAAATAAAATAGCTTTGACCCCTTTTCTTTTAGCAGTTTCTAATTTCTTTCTCCAGTTCAAAGACCATTCAGAATAGGTTCTTTTTTGAGTAATATAAGACACAGAATCTTTTGATAAAGGCTCATTTTGATAAATCATAATGACTTTTCCTTTTACATCAACACCTTTATAATCACTATAATTTTCATCATCTATACCATATCCTAAAAAAATAATTTCATCTGCTTCAATTATAGGATTATTAATATTAGAAGAAGGAAAAGCATAAAAATCTTTAACAAATTTGAATGGAGTATCATTGATAGATAAAGATATTTTTTCCCATTTATTAAATCCAATATTAATTTTTTGAAAATAAGTATTCTCTTCAACAGGTTCAAAACCTAGAGTTTTAAAATGCCCTGCAATATATTCAGCAGCTAATTGTTGCCCCATTTCTCCTGTTTCTCTTCCTTCCATTGCATCAGAAGCTAAAATACTCAAATGTTTTTTTATATCAGTAGGAGTAATGGTAGTGGCAATTCTTTGAGCAGAATCAAGTTCTATCAAAGATTGGATGTTTTCCATTTTCTCTACAAGTAATTCTACATCAGGCTCTCCTTGTGCATGAATAATTGTTATAGATAAAAAACATGCTAATAATATTCCGAATATCTTTTTCATAAATCAACAATTCAATTTTATTTTATTTACTCTTCTTTCATGACGTCCTCCTTCAAAATTAGTATCAATAAAAGTACGAACCATTTCTAAAGCTTCTTCTTCTGTTACAAAACGAACAGGAATACAAATCATATTAGCATTGTTGTGTAAACGAGCTAACTCAGCTAATTCTTTGGTCCAACATAAAGCGGCTCTAACTCCATTGTGCTTGTTGGCAGTCATAGCTACTCCATTTCCACTACCACAAAGAAGAATTCCTAGATTGGCAAGTCCTTCTTCAACAAAAGTAGCCGTTGGATGAGCAAAATCAGGATAATCAACTGAGGATTCAGAATGAGCTCCAAAATCAATGACTTCCATTTTTTTGCTTTTAAGCATTTCTTTAATAGCATCTTTATATGGAAAACCAGCATGATCACAGCCAATAGAAATAGTCATGTTATTAGTTATTAATTATTTTGAATAGTTACTTAGTTTAGAACAAAAATAATAAAAGACTGCTTAACATTAAACAGTCTTTTATTATTTTTAAATATCAATTAATTTCCTCCAGGATTAATAGGGGAGGGTGGTTGTGGAGGTTGTTGTTGTTGCAATACTCCAAAACGACCTAGTTTTTCTTGAATTTCTTTAGCCAATTCTTTATCATATTGTGAAGCTAATTGTAATAACATTCGAGAACCTCTATGAGCAAAAGAATATTCTTGTCTAAATGAATCACTTCTTTTAAAAACATTATCAGGTAAACCATCTAAAAAGGTTAACTGTTCTTCTAGGTTGTTTAATAATTGTTTCGCATGTTCTTTCCCTCTTTCAAATTGTCCTGCTCTACCATATATCCCCAACATATTTACAGTTGAATAATCAAATTCAAAATTATAATTAGGAAATGCTTCAAAATATTTATCAATTAACTGCATTGCTTGTTCATTTTGTTGGCGATGGATAAAACTTTCTGCACCACGTAAAATAGAGTAATGCATACTTTGAACACTTGGTCCATATTTATCATCTACAAACATATCTATTTTATCAAAATTACCCCATTTCCATTTATTAATAACATTATCAAAAATTTTATCTCCATAAGGATATCCAAAACCTAATGAACCTAAACCTTGATATTTTTCAGAAGGAACTGTTTTGTAAGGAACTAAACGTAGAGCTAATCCTTCTAATTGGAGGTAATTTTCTAGACCTAATAAATTTTCTCTTCTTACTGTTACTGCAAAATAAACAGGACGTTTAGGAAAATTAGAATGTATAATATCTAATAAAGCCAAATCTCCTTTTGCTAGATTTCTAGGAATATTGAAATCCATTCTACTCAAAATTTCAGAACGTCTATTAGGTGCTACCATATTTACGACAGCATTACTATCTACAGGTATATATAATTGATTGGTAGGTAAATGGCTTTCAAATATAGTACTTCCTCTTTGAACAGGATGTTCTTGTCCCATGTATTGAACGACTTTCCCTATATTACTTCTTCCCCATTCTGGGAATGTTGGAGGAATAAAAAATTGAGGTCTTAATTTCCCTCTTAGTTTTTCTCTAGGGATGCTAAATTGAATAGGAGCAGAATCATTTACTTTTCTTCTCAATTGATTGATATACCAATCTACTTGGATTAAGCTTAAATTGACAACTCTTACATCTGTTCTAATGCCTTCTACTTCTTGAGCATACCAAAGAGGATAAGTATCATTATCTCCATAAGTGAAAATGATGGCATCTTTTTCTACAGAATTTAAAAAGTTAGAAGCATAATCTCTAGCACCATAATGATCTGCTCTACTATTGTCATCATAATTTTGAAAACCCATTAATAGAGGGGCAATCATAATAACTGCAATAGACAATCCACTCGCTAATTTTTTATCTAGGCTTACCTTATTTTTTAATATTTCAAATAATCCTAATACAGATAATCCTATAAAAATACAATAGGTAAAGAAAGAACCTACTAATACATAATCTCTTTCTCTTGGTTCATTAGGAGGTTGATTAGAATAAATAATAATGGCTAGTCCTGTCATCAAAAATAGAACTGAAAGAGCAAGAGCTTCTTTTTGTCTATGCCTAACAAGGAAAATAAATCCTAATAAACCAAATAAGAAAGGAAGCATATAATAAGTATTTCTTGCTTGATCTTCCTTCATAGCTGTAGTCATATTCTTACTATTAAGACCTCTCATATTGTCAATCAAAGGAATCCCAGAAATCCAATGTCCTTTACCTGCGTCCCATGGTTTGAAACCTTGTTTCCCATTTTGTCGCCCTGAAAAATTCCACATGAAATAACGAACATACATCCATCCAATTTGATAATTGAAAAAGAATTTTAAATTATCTGCCATGTTAGGTTGCCGGTTCAATATAGGATCTCCAAATTGATCTCTTAAGGTTTGACCTTTATTATCTTTTACATATTCCATATTAAACCATTCCATGTACAAAGGTTCTCGGTCTGTATGACTGATACGAGGAAATGGCATTTTTTTATCTGGTTCATATTCATAAGAAGGATGATTATCTACTGCTTCATATTTTCCTGTTTCTTCTACATAATCATATCTTTCATCTTTATTTAAAGCAATAGGTCTAGCATCAAAATGAGCTCCATAAGTTAATGGGCGTTCTCCATATTGTTCACGATTCAAATAAGGAAGTAAACGCATTGCATTACTTGGATTATTCATGTTGATCGGAGTATTGACATTGGCTCTAATTACAACAACCCCAACAGTTGAGAAAGCTACTAAAATGGTCGAAAAAGCAACAATAGCTAATTGTAATTCAGGAAGATTTAATTTAGGAGCATAATATAAACCTGCAGCAATAATACCACCAAATAATAGGACTAAAGGAATTAATCCGCTATGTTGTGGCATTCCTAAGGAATTAACTGTAAAAAATTCCATCCATGTCCAAACAGTAGGTACACCTACAATAATAAAATATTGGATAAAAATCATTACAAAAATACCTGCTATACTTGATCCTAATAAACCTTTCCAAGTGTGTTTTTTGTATTTTTTGAGATAATATAACATTGCCATTGCAGGTAATGTTAGTAAACTTAGTAAGTGTACTCCAATAGATAAACCTGCCATGAATAGAGAAAATACAATCCAACGATCGCTTTCAGCTTCATCAGGTAGGCTATACCATTTAGACATTCCCCATACCACTAAGGTTGTAAACATGGTTGACATTGCATATACTTCGCCTTCTACTGCTGAAAACCAAATAGAAGAGCAAAAAGCTGTAGATAAACCTGCTACTAAACCTGCTCCAGCTAAAAGAATATTTTGAGTATCATCTGTGGTACCATCTCTTCCTACTAAAATAATTTTACCAAAAATAATAGTAATCCAACAAACCATCATGGCTGCAACAGCGGTACAAATTCCAGACATAAAGTTTACAGCATAAGAAATATTTTCAGGATGATTAGCTGTATCCGTAAAAATTTCAGCAGCTAGAGTAAACATACGTCCTATCATTAAGAAAATAGGAGCACCAGGAGGGTGTACTACTTCTAATTTGTAAGCTCCTGTAATAAATTCACCACAGTCCCAAAGGCTTCCTGTTGGTTCAGCTGTAAGGCTATAAATAATGGCGGCAATTGTAAAAACAGACCAACCTGCAATCAAACTTAATTTTCTATATCCCATTGAAAAGTTTTTGGTAGTATTCCTCATCTAAAAATGATAGAAGAGTTATAATTGGGCAAAAATAATAAAATGTTATGAAGTAAAGACTTCTTTCAGCGACTAAGGTTGCAAAGTGTTAAAAATATTCAAAAAAAGGCTTATTATTGCTTAAAATCAGAGCTTATTATTCAAATATTATGGTACATATTATAGATTTACATTTTTATCAACAAAAGGATATTATTGCTGCTTTTCTATTAGAAACATCGATGGGACCCGTATTAATTGAAACAGGTCCTTTTTCTACATTTGATAGTTTGAAAAAAGGTTTAAATAAAATAGGATATTCTCCTGAAGATATTCAACATGTTTTATTAACTCATATTCATTTAGATCATGCAGGGGCTGCTTGGTGGTTTGCCAAACAAGGAGCTACCATTTATGTTCATCCTAAAGGATATTCGCATTTACATGATCCAAGTAAATTAATGGATTCAGCTAAGCGTATTTATCAAGATATGATGGATACTTTATGGGGAGAAATGAAAGCTATTCCTAAAGAAAATTTAGTAGCTGTAGAAGATAATGAAGTGTTAGTTATTGGAGATAAAGAATTTAAGGCATTGCATACGCCAGGTCATGCTGTTCATCATATTGCTTGGCAATGTGATAAGGTTTTATTTTCAGGAGATGTAGGAGGTGTAAAAATAAATGATGGCCCTGTTGTTCCTCCATGCCCTCCTCCAGATATTCATGTAGAAGATTGGCAGAAATCATTACAAGTTATTCGAAATTTGGATGTCGATAAAATGTATTTGACTCATTATGGAATGGTGGATGATGTTCCTAATCATTTAGAACAATTAGAACAACGATTATTGAATTGGGCGAATTGGATAAAGCCTTATTTTGAAGAAGAAACATCTATTGCAGAAATTACTCCATTATTTCAAAAAATGGTACAGAATGAGTTAAAATCATTGGGAGTAAAAGATGAAATACAATTAGGTTGTTATGAAGCAGCCAATCCTTCCTGGATGAGTGTAACAGGCTTAATACGGTATTGGAAAAAGAAAAATCAGTAAAAAATGGAAAATTTCTTTACTTTAATCTCAAAAACTCCTATTTTTCAGCGAATTTTCACTAATTAACTAAAATATTACGCGATAATGACTGCGAAAGATTTTTTAATGGGATTACCTGATAAGGTATCTCCAGAAGCAATTAAAGGACATAATACTAATTTTCATTTTGATTTGGCAGGAGATGATGGAGGTCAATACACTTTAAAAATTGATGATGGAAAAGCATCTATTGTTGAAGGATTAGATGGAGATGCTAATTGTGTTGTAAAAGCCAAAGGTGCTGACTTAATGGATATTGTAGAAGGTCGTCAAAATCCAATGATGGCATTTATGATGGGAAAAATTAAAGTAAGCAACCAGGGAGAAATGCTTAAATATGCTAAAATTTTAGGATTGATGTAATTTATCATAAAATGATATTATAAGCATAAAAAAAAGCTGAAAATTTTATTTTTCAGCTTTTTTTTATGCTTGGATATTAAATAATGATTTTATCTTATTTTAATACAACTTTTTGTGTATATACTTCATTGTCAGCTATAAAACGAAGTGCATAAATACCAGGAGACATACTATTTAAATTGACTTCTATTTTATGTTCTCCTCTATTGAAATCTATTCCATTAGCAATATTCATTACTCGTCTGCCTGTCATATCATAAAGTTCTATGGTAACAGTAGCATCTTTTTCAGTGATAAAAGGAATATTCAACATGTCATAAGTAGGATTAGGATAAACATTTTTTAATAATGCAATTCCTTTTACTCCATCTAATGTTGAGGTTGTTACATGTTTAGTAATATTAAAAGAACCATCTATGTCTATTTGTTTCAAACGATAATAAACTACATCTGCAATAGGATATTCAAAATCATTGAATTCATAGATATAAAAATCATTTTGATTAGGAGCTAATATTGCTTCTACAAAACCAATTTCTTCAAAATTTCTGCCATCTAAAGAACGATGTACTTCAAAACCTAAGTTATTAAATTCCTCTGCCGTAACCCAAGAAACTTGTACTTTTCTCTGTCGTGGAATATAATTGGCTTTTAATGTCATTAACTCTACAGGCAAAGGATTTCCTAATTCATCTTTGAAAGTCCATACACATTCAGAACCTGCGTTTCCATCAACTAATAAAACATAATCACCAGGAGGTAATGCTAAAATATCAAGTACTGTTGTTCCTACACCAACAGTACATCCATAACCTTGAACACCACTAGCACCAGTAGAACCATTGGCTCCGCCTCCATCAAAATCACAAAGATCACCAGAACTTGGCATAGAGAATACTCCCATTTGAACTGTTGCTGGAGAACCTGTACAACTTACATCATCTGCTTGAAGATAAAAATCTCCTCCTCCATGAGTAAAAGTGTACCAAACTAAATTTTCATTCGAAGACCAAACAGTATTGGTTCCTGGATCGCCATCACCATCTTGACATGCTTGACCAGGATGAGCAAAAGAAGTCCATGCCGGTCTATTAGCATCTTCATCGTATTGTCCATCTGGAGCAATATTAGTAGCTTCATAATTACATCCATTAGGACCTAAAGGCAAAGCGGAATAACATTTATCTGCAGGAGCTGTTGAAACAATTTCATTAATAACAATTTCTCCTCCTTGATTCTCTTCTTCCCAAATACGAATCCAAACGGTTTCACCAGGACGACCATCTACATTAATTTGACCATCTCCACATCCAACAAAACAACTTACTGTTCCACAACCTCTATATTCTAAACCTGTACAAGATCCATCACTACTAGTGTACCAAGAATAAGCAAAATTAGTTTGACAAGATCCAGCATTACCAGGGTCAGGATCACAACCACCATTATTTTGAAATTGTACCTGTACTCCTCCTGAATTATCAGCAATAACAGCACTAATCCAAAAATCTTCTCTAGTAGGTTGATCTGCTGTCCACCAACAATCTGGTTTATCAGAACCAATATTATTTAATGAAGGACTAGGTCTAATACCATTTGCGTTAGTATAAGAATATGTAGGTAAACCAGAGGTTACAATTGAATCTGTAGGTTGAGTACTTTGGCAAACGAATTCTCCAGGTGTTTGTAAAACATCTGCTACAGGACAATCGTCATAAGGAACTTCACAAATACCTTGTACATTGCTACCATTGATTGAAAATTCAAAGCCTTGATTGTCTTCCTCCCACATTCTAATGTATAATGTTTCTCCAGGATCACCAAAAACGCTTATTTTTTTACCCGAGCAAACACCCGCAGGGCAATCTACTTGATCACAACTTTCTAGAGCTAAAGCTCCACACGATCCAGAATATACTGAATAAGTAATATTAGTAGAACAAACAGCTCCGCAGCCCCCATCATTACTAAATAAAAAGTCTAAACCATATCTATCTGCAGGAATAGTTGCTTTAAACCATGCATCTTGGTATGTTCCAGCATTAAAGTTTCCACAAGATGGAGCAGGAGTAACACCTGATGGGGAAATAGTAGTGATGTCTTCAAAATCAAAAGTCATTCCTTCCCATAAAGATTGTTGAGGAGATGATCCACATCCAGGTCTAATAGGAGGTGTTAAATCAATTGCTCCAGCACAAGTATTAGGGCAATCTCTTGGTCCTATAAAACGTACTTCGAACTGAATGGTATAGAAAGGATTACAATTTCCTCCAGGTTGTGCTTGATCTGTTAATGTTCCAGAATTGATTGTAGGTGTTTGCCACACCCCACTCATGCTTGTAGCCATATTTGGTATAGACATGACTACAGTATTTTCTCCAGTGTACATATCATTAGCATCTTTTTCATCAATTGGAGGCCAAGCTACATCTTCATTTTCAACACCAAACCATCGAACTGTAATTCCTGTCCCATCTGGAGTAGAATTACAGTTGTCATAAGTTCTACTCCAGAAAGTTGAATTTTGTGAAGTTGAAATATTAGGTCCATTATTCCCTCCTACTTCAATTGCTCCTTGATCATTAATAGATTGAGAATTTCCAATTCCATCATTGGTTAACCAAGCTGCCCAAGCAGCATCACTATCATTCAAAACTCCGTCATTATCACAGTACCCTGTTGCAGAGCCTCCTGTAATTCTAACTTCTAAGGTAAATTGAGCAAATGTGTTTTGTATAAGAAAAAATACAAAGATTAAGAGTGTAAGGTTTTTTTTCATAATTGAGTATGTTTAGTTTTTGTAATAGAAAGATTGCTTAATTATTCATTAAGTAATTTTCATTTTAAGTATAATAGGGAAGGAATAGTTATAAAAGTTTTCTCATTGCAAAGATAGATATTTGTGTCTAATTATTATCCTTTATGTTTGAGAATTATTCATGAATTGCTATTTTTTAACAATGGATGGGAATTATTAGCTTATTATAAAATGAATGATGAGGTGTTGTATAAACATGAGCCATCCCGAATTTTAATAACTAAAATTCGGGATGACTCATAT
>JAHDII010000092.1 GCA_020630895.1 Saprospiraceae bacterium | reverse complement strand
TAGTAACGTATAAACAAACGTCATATGTTCCAGGTTGACTATAAGAGTGCGTTGGACTTTGTATCGAGGACAAACCTGAATTATCTCCAAAATCCCAAAGCCATTCAACAGCATGAGTAGACATATCTGTAAAAGTGGTAACTAATGGTGGAGAAGCACAAGATTTAAATAAATTATCTCCTGTAAAATCAGCTGATGCTAAACGCAAATCAACTGTATCATTTTTTATCTGCCAAACGTTAGTTGCATCACTATCATAGCAATTAACCATAAATCCTTCAACACTTTTATAATTTAATTCTTGTACTTTTTCTAAAACGTTCGGACGTTTAAAAACAATTTGTGAATGTGAAAAATGAGTAACAAATATTAATATATTTATAAGGAATATTTTTAACATTTTTAAAGTTTTATTTTCTTTAAGTTTATTTTGCTATACCTATAATGTATCAGTTGTCATTTTGTTACAGTATTATGATGAAATAAATTTTATCGCTCATTAAAAAAAATCTATCTTTGCCTTTTAAAATTATCTTATACAACCAAACCTATATTAAATATGCTTACAGCAGAAGTAGAAGAAAATTTAGAAATCATCAAGCAAAGCGCTAGAGATTTTGCCGAAACTCATATTCGTCCTTATGTTATGGAATGGGATGAAAGCCAATATTTTCCTATGGATATGTTTCATAAAATGGGAGAACATGGCTTTTTAGGAGTATTAGTTCCTGAAGAATATGGAGGCTCTGGTTTAGGCTATCAAGAATATATTACAATTATAGTAGAAATTGCTAAAGTTTGTAGTTCTATTGGATTGAGTACTGCCGCACATAATTCTTTATGTACCAATCATATTTTAATGTTTGGGAATGAAGAACAAAAGCAAAAATATTTACCAAAATTAGCTTCTGGAGAATGGATTGGTGCTTGGGGCTTAACAGAACCTAACACGGGGTCTGATGCTATGAGAATGAAAACGGTAGCAGTAGAAGATGGTGATTATTATGTACTTAATGGGGCAAAATCTTGGATTACTCATGGTAAATCTGGACATGTAGCAGTTGTTCTTGCAAGAACAGGAGAATTATTAGATAGTCATGGTATTACAGCTTTTGTGATAGAAAGAGATACTCCTGGTTTTAGTGCTGGAAAGAAAGAAAATAAACTAGGGATGAGAGCGAGTGAAACGGCTGAAATGATTTTTGATAATTGTAGAGTACACAAAAGTCAAGTGTTAGGAGAAGTAGGAGCAGGTTTTATTCAGGCCATGAAAATTTTAGATGGTGGAAGAATTTCTATTGCTGCTTTATCTTTAGGAATTTGCTATGGTTCGTATGAAGCATCAGTAAAATATGCAAAAGAAAGAGAGCAATTTGGAAAACCTATCGCTAAATTTCAAGGAATTTCATTTAAATTAGCTGATATGCGTACTAAAATCGAAGCAGCGGAGTTATTAACTCGTAATGCTGGACGATTGAAAGATGCACACAAGCCTGTAACTTTAGAAGGGGCAATGGCAAAATATTATGCTTCTGAAGCATGTGTTGAAATTAGTACAGATGCCATTCAAATTCATGGTGGGTATGGATATACCAAAGATTTTCCTGTAGAGAAATTTTTTAGAGATTCTAAATTATGTACTATTGGAGAAGGAACTTCTGAAATCCAAAAATTAGTGATTTCAAGAAATATTTTAGGTCGGTTATAATTAGTATAACAACATAAGCGTGATCCTGTCCTTATTTTTTAAGGGCAGGGTTTTTTATTTTTAATTCATGCCATTCTCCTTGTAATAATTTTTTATCTTTACATATCAAATTTTAAAAATCGTTATATCGAACTGTTTTAATAAATACTTCTTTAAAAATTCATGAGCAATTTTATCGTATCTGCTAGAAAATACCGTCCTCTACAATTTGATGATGTAGTAGGGCAACAACACGTTTCTCAAACATTGAAAAATGCTTTGAAAAATGATCATTTAGCTCATGCTTTTTTATTTTGTGGTCCTCGAGGTGTAGGAAAAACTACTTGTGCCAGAATTTTAGCCAAAGTACTCAATTGCCAAAATATAACAGATACACATGAACCTTGTAATACTTGTTCAAGTTGTGAATCTTTTAATAATAATGCCTCTTTTAATATTACAGAATTAGATGCCGCTTCTAATAATAGTGTAGAACATATTCGTGCATTAATAGAACAAGTTCGTTTTCAACCTCAACAGGGGAAATATAAAATATTTATTATTGATGAGGTACACATGTTATCTCAACAAGCATTTAATGCTTTTTTAAAAACATTAGAAGAACCTCCTTCTTATGCCATTTTTATTTTGGCTACTACAGAAAAGCATAAAATTATTCCTACAATTTTATCTCGATGTCAAATTTTTGATTTTAAAAGAATTCAAATTCCAGATACGGTTGCTCATCTAGAAGGAATTTGTAAGGAAGAAAAAATAAATGCTGAAGCAGATGCCTTGCATATTATTGCTCAAAAAGCAGATGGTGCTTTGCGTGATGCTCTTTCTATTTTTGATCGTATCGTTAGTTTTTCAGGAGATAAAATTACATATCAAGACGTGATTTTAAATTTGAATGTCTTAGATTATGATTATTATTTTCAAATTGTTGATGCTTTATTATCTTCTAACTTATCTAAGATATTATTAATTTTTGATGATATTCTTAAAAAAGGATTTGATCCAGAAATATTTATTAATGGTTTAGCAGAACATATCAGAAATGTTTTAGTTTGTAAAGATGAAAAAACAATTCCTTTATTAGAAGTAGGACAAGCATTACAAAAAAAATATAAAGAACAAGCAAAATTATCTCCTCAAGCTTTATTATTAACTGCATTAAATATTTGTAATGAATGTGATGTTAATTTTAAAATGGCAAGGCATAAACGGCTCCATGTAGAAATGGCACTTATTAAAATGTGTCATATTAATCCAGCGATAAGCAACTACAACTCAGGTTATAGAATAAAAAAAAAATCCTGAATTAAAGTCAACAGATAATTATCAAAAAAATAATCCTCCTCCAACTAAAGTTGAAGAAAAAAAAATAAAACCAAAAATATTACCTAAATCAAATGCTAAATTTGTAGAGCCATCTACTGTTTTTTCTCCTAGTATTCAATCTTTAAAATCGATTGAAAAAGAAGTTGAAGATGAAGTAAAAGAAGAAGGAGGAAAAGAAATTCCCTCCTTGGAATTAATTTATGAAATATGGGGAAAATATGCTAAAAAAGTAACTTCTCCTTCTGTTAAAAATGCGCTTAAAAATGCAAAATTATCATTAAATGATGAAACCTTATTAATTACAGTAGGAACAGGAATTTCAGAAAATAATATTCGACAAGAATCAGATTTACCTCATTTTATTCGACAAGAATGTAATTATTCTTCCTTATTAATTGCTTATAAAGTAGATAATGATTTAGCTCCGAAAACAGAAAAAGTAGAAACCAAAAAAGTAAGTACAAAAAAAGAAATTTGGGAGCAAATGAAAAAAGAAAATCCCTTAGTTGATCAACTAAGGGAGACTTTAGATTTAAAACCAGATTAATTGAAATGATCTTACTAATCATTCTATATATTTTAGTTCCTTATGTAACTATTTTTTTATTTCCTGCATTAGCCTTTCGAAAAAGGAAATCATTTTTTATTGCAGCAATATTTCATATATTATCCGTTATAGCTCCTTTGTTTTTTTATTTTAGAAATTATATGCTTTTTATTTTGTTAGCAATTTCAATTTTTACATTTATAATTTTATTTGTATTTGCTCTTAAAAAAAATAAGAATAAAAAAATAAAAAAAAGATTATTGATAATCGTTTCAATTCTTCACTTAACATTATGGAGTTTAAATTGGCAAGAATTTTTAGCACAAGAAGGAATCATTAAAACCCATGCATATCAATTTTATGAAACTAATGAAATGTACAAAGTTCAAGTAAGTAGAATGGGAGGAATTCATAATATATTTATAGCTAGAGCCCATCTTTTTACTTATGTAGTCTCCAACAAAAATCTTTTTTTAAAAAATAAAAAACAAATAAATTTGGGTGGTTATCGTTCTTCAAAAGAAGTAAAATGGGACAGATTAGATAAAGATAAAGTCATAATAACACTTAGCAGCTCTCTTAAAAGAATTGATTCAGACACTTTTTATTTTCCTCAAAAAAATAAATAATATTTTATTTCAGTTCCATTACTTCACTTAATA
This sequence comes from Saprospiraceae bacterium, assembly GCA_020630895.1. Lineage (GTDB taxonomy): Bacteria > Bacteroidota > Bacteroidia > Chitinophagales > Saprospiraceae > JAHDCE01. The sequence goes on along the minus strand of JAHDII010000092.1, from coordinate 7,512 downwards.
AAGGAGGCAATTCATTTTTTTTAGCTTCATCTCTAAAATGACTCAAAACACATGAAATATATTTATTGTTTATTTTTTGATTGACATAATAGACAATTAAATGATTACTATTGCTGCCACTTAATAATAATAAAGGGTGGCGAATTAAATATTCTGTTTTTATTGCTTCTGTAGGTGTTCCTTCAAACAAAATATTTATTTTTTCTTCATGAATAATTTTAATCATTTTTTTGTGATCATTTCTTTTCTTTTGAGCCATCAACATTTGTTTCGCTCTTATAGAATCTCTAAAAACAGACCAATTCATTTGCCCTAAATAAGGACATTGTATATTGTGTAAGCCCATCCATCTACAAGCATTCCCTAATTGAATATACCTATGTACAAAAAAAATAGAATCTACTTGATTCTCAATCATTATATGTTGAGGAATTTCTTTATTTTTTATTTTATCAATAAAAAAGTGTTCTAAAGAAGTATCTCTTTCTAATAATGTTGTAAAACCAATTACTCTTGTTTTTTGATTTGAAGAAGGAAGAAAATAATAGATAAGGTTTTTATTTTTACTAATTTTATTTTTTTTGCCCTTAATAATTCTATGAAAAATATAACTTTTCCCTGAGACATTTTTCTTAATATTAGGTAATAATTTTTTAGGAATTTTATATCTTTTTTTGAACAAGATTAAATTTTTTTCGGATAATTCATCATTAATAATTTCTGTAAAAATATCATAACCCTCACTTTCAAAAAGTGTAATATTATCATTAATGATTCCTTGTGTATTTTCAAAAATTTCTTGTTCATTAATATTTTGTGCATTAATAAAAAAAGAAAAAAACAGAGTACAAAAAAATAGAAATGTTTTAAGTATATCTTTCATCATTTTTTATGTGTTAAAAACAAATTGAATGAATAAAAAAGGAATGACCTTATTCTCTTTAGTGAAAAAAGAGCAGAGAATCAATTTTGATTCTTTTGATTCTTTGAACTGTTGTTTTCTTGAGAAATATTAAATATGTCATTGAAGAGTTTTTTGTATGTATGGTAGATTTTGCATGCGGCATCAAAAAAAAATATCAGGAAAAGATATATATGTAATTGATGTTTCATATTCAGTATAATGATTTCAAAACAATATTAATGACTTACCTTCTTATAAGATTGGTATAAACCATTATTCCAATTCGTAGTTTTTGCAAAAAATGCAAATTTTAATCCCGTTTGTAGTAAAAAACACATTTTTTATTTTAAATAATGCTGTAAATTGCATTGAAAATGAAATAAAAATAAAATTATTTGCAATGGATACATTTGAACAAAAAATATTATTTGACCTAATAGATGAAAAATTACCTTCGCATACTTCTTTGGTTTATGAATTATCAGAACTATTAAATGTAAGTACAGATTCTGCTTATAGAAGATTGCGTGGACAAACAAAACTGAGTTTAGAAGAAGCAGTATTATTAGCTCGTAAATTTGGATTAAGTTTGGATGCCATGTTTCATCATACTAAAAATAGTTTTCCTTTTATATATAGAGGCTTAAACTATAATGTTCCTAGTTTAGAATCTTATTATCGACAAATTTTAACAGAATTTGATAGAATTGATGTCATGGAAAATACACGAATTTTATATGCGACTAAAGACGTTCCTATGTTTCATATTTTTGCTTTTCCTGAAATTGCAGCTTTCCGACTTTTCTTTTGGAAGAAAACCATTTATGATATTGAAGAATATAAAAATAAAGATTTTACTTTAGAAGAACTAGATAGTCCTATTTTAAATATTGGAAAACAGATGATTCATAAATATATCAAATTTCCTTCTTTAGAGATTTGGTCAGATGAAGTCATTAGTAGTACGATAAATCCTATTTTGTATTATTATGAATCAGGAGTGATTGAAAAACGAAGTCTGGCCTTACATCTTTTAGATAGGATAGATGAGTTTTTGGATCATATAAAAAGACAAGCAGAATTAGGAGGAAAATTTTTACCAGAACATAATGGACCTATTAATCCTGGAAATTTTGAAATGTATTATAATGAAGTAACACTCACCAACAATACTATCATATTAGAGTCAGGAAAGAAAAAGTACGCATATTTAATACAAAATGCAGTAGATTATTTATTAACAGACAATAATACTTTTTGTGAAAGAACTAAAGATTGGATAGAAAACTTAACACGTAAATCGGTAAAGATTAGTACACAAGCAGAAAAATTTAGAAGAAAATATTTTGCAGAAACGCATAGGTATGTCGATCGAATTAGAGATCGCATAAAATAAAAACAGGGTAACTACAAAAGTAGCACCCTGTATAACCCCAAAAAACCAAATGAAAAACAATCAAACTTTTCTCCAATTAAGGAGAGAATTCTTTATAAGAAAAAGGAATTATCCTTTATTAATTTCGAAATAAAATACTTCATTAAGTATTTTCAAAAATGTTGTTTTGTGAATTCTATTATTTAGACTTAGAAGAATTTAGAAAGTCACAATTTTAACATTTTATATGTTTTTAAAGACAAGATAAATATATTAATCCTTAATAATCAAGTAAGTGGTATAGCCATAATTGTTAAATGTCTTGGCATTAACAAAAAACGAGAGAATCTTATATTATTTTTAAAGAACTTCAATAATTATAGTCCCAAAATAAATTTTATCTTTAGCCATTCTTATAAATTGTTGTGTTTAAATGATGAAGAGGTTGTAGTATGTTATGTAGAGGTAAATAGAATATCAATGGCAAAAATTAAAAAAGTATATATTTGTTCTAACTGTGGTGAAAATTCTCCTAAATGGGGCACAAAATGTCCATCTTGTGAAGAATGGAATACTTTTCAAGAGGAGATTATTGCTAAAGGTGATACTAGAGAAGAAAAAAAGAAAGTATATAGAGGTACAGTGCAAAGAGACAGTCCTGTTCCTATTATTTTACCTGAAATTAAAGCAGGAAATACTCAAAGAATTATTGCTCCCGATCAAGAATTAAATCGTGTTTTAGGAGGCGGAATTGTTGGAGGCTCTATTGTTCTTATCGGAGGACAACCAGGAATTGGTAAATCAACTTTATTATTACAATTGGCAGTTAATTTATCATTGAAAATATTATATGTTTCAGGGGAAGAAAGCGAAGAACAAATTAAAATGAGAGCTGATAGAATTGGTTCTCCTAGTTCAGAATGTTATATCCTTACAGAAACAGGAGTAGATAAAATTTTGAATCATGCTGATAAATTGGAGCCTGATGTCATGATTATTGATTCTATCCAAACATTAATTTCCCCATTTATAGAATCAGCACCAGGAAGTATTTCTCAAGTAAGAGAATGTGCGAATGAATTGCAGCGTTATGCTAAAGATACAGGAATACCTGTTTTTATTATAGGACATATCAATAAAGATGGAGCAATTGCAGGGCCAAAATTATTAGAACATCTAGTGGATGTTGTTCTTCAATTTGAGGGCGATAGAAATTATACCTATAGAATATTGAGAACAGTTAAAAATAGATTTGGCTCTACCAATGAACTAGGAATTTATGAAATGCAAGGAAATGGTTTAAGAGAAGTTCCTAATCCCTCCGAAATTTTATTATCTCAACATGATGAAATTTTAAGTGGCTCAGCGGTTTCTGCAACTTTAGAAGGATTACGTCCTATGCTGATAGAAACACAAGCTTTAGTGAGTACAGCCGTTTATGGTACACCACAGCGGTCTGCCACAGGTTTTGATTTGAGAAGGTTGAGTATGTTATTAGCTGTTCTTGAAAAAAGATCAGGAATTCAATTTGGAGCTAGTGATGTATTTTTAAATATTGCAGGAGGAATTAAATCAGATGATCCTGCCCTAGATCTATCCGTAGTTGCAGCTTTAATATCATCTCTAGAAGATATTGCTATTCCTAGTAATATTTGTTTTGCAGGAGAAGTTGGGCTTTCAGGAGAAATAAGAGCTGTCAATCGTATTGAAAAAAGAATTCAAGAAGCAGATCGCCTTGGATTTCAACAAATTTTTATTTCTAAATATAATACAAAAGGCTTAGAAACGAATCGTTATAGTATTGATGTAGTAACGATAGGAAAAGTAGATGAATTATTTGAAAAATTATTTCAATAAAACTATTTTCAATAGTTCAACGTATAGTTAACGAACAATCATTTTTTTATGACTTGGTTTTTGAAGCAATTATTTCAAAAAGTTAGGATTACCTTACTGAGAATTTTTTATTATTTATCTACTCTGCATAAAAGAGTGTATAGGTTAGCTTTGCATATTTATAAAAGTCCGCAATCTTTTAGATGGGAAAAACCTATACAGCAGTGGGATAAAAATCAGTGGATGGAGTATGGTAATAAGGTGTGGTTATGGTTTTTGGAAAGTTTGTTATATATACTGGATCTTGTAGCTCTTGGAGAAATATATGGGATTCTTACAGATTGGATAAAATTTAATACCAGACGATTATATGATTGGGAAATTGAACTCGCCAAAACTGTTTTTGCCGACTCAATTCATTATTCATTGGTTACTATTGATGAAAAAGCGGTCTTTGGGATAAAAATCAAACCTTTGGCGAAGGCGTATGTGAGTTATCATGTAATTAATGCAGGAGCCATAATGGCAAATGGATTATTGATTCATGAATTAGTTCATGTTTGGCAATATGAACGATTTGGTTCTGCTTATACCTTAAAAGCGTACTTGGCTCAAAAATCTGAAATGCAATATAATTATGGAGGCGTAAATGCTCTTCGAAAAGCTATAGAAGATCAAAAAAAGTTTCTTGATTTTAATTTTGAACAACAAGGAGATTTAGTTCAAGATTATTATAGAATTAAAGAAAATTATACGCCTCTATGGGGACATGGAAAAAGAGAAGATCTTCATTATTATGAACATTTTGTAAAACAGCTTTCAGCATAAAAAAGCTTCTTTTCCTTAAAATTTCAATTATTTTTTTTCGTAACTTATCAATAAGTTTGATTTTATATTATTAAAATATTATTTTTCAGTATTTTTTGAAAACTCAGAACACAGCATAATTATATAATATCAATTTGATTTTTGAAATTTAGAAGTTATAAACACAAAAGATAAAATAAATAAAGATACTATGGATTTAAAAGAAGGAAGGGAAAAGTTTATTCAATCGTGGGGAACATTAGGTTCACATTGGGGAATTAATAGAACGATGGCTCAAATTCATGCACTATTGTTAGTGAGTGATGAACCTATGAGTGCAAATGATATCAAAGACGATTTGAATATTTCTATGGGAAACGTGAATATGAATATTAGAGCTTTAATGGATTGGGGTTTAGTATATAAAAAATTGAAATCAGGAGAAAGGAAAGATTTTTATGAAGCAGAAAAAGATATGTGGAAAGTAGTGAAATGTATTGTAACTCAACGTAAAAAGAAAGAACTAGAACCCATGATTCGAGTATTAAACGAAATTAGTCAAGTTAAAGGAGAAGATAAAGAAACCCAAGAATTTAAAAAAGTAATTCAAGAAATAAAATTATTTTCTAGCAAAGCAGATACAGCTTTAGATAATTTTATGAAATCAGATTCTAATTGGGTTTTAAAAACTTTTTTTAATGTTATGAAATAACATATTATCATTATCCAATCCTTTTTACTATTTTTAATTTTAAATCATAAATTTTTGAGAAAATGACTGACACAAGTAAGCCTTGGTTATCAAATTATCCTAGTGGAGTTCCTGCTAATATAGATGCAGATGCTTATCCCTCTTTAGTGAGTATTATAGAAGGAAATTTAAAAAAATATAAAGACTTAGTCGCTTTTTCTAATTTTGGAAAAGAATTGAAATATAAAGATATTGATAAAATGTCCGAAGCATTTGGAGCATATTTACAATCAAGAGGTTTAGAGCCAGGAGATAAAATTGCTCTAATGATGCCTAATCTTTTACAATATCCTATTGCTTTATTTGGAGCATTAAAAGCAGGACTTGTAGTGGTCAATACTAATCCTCTTTATACTCCAAGAGAAATGCATCATCAATTTACAGATTCAGGAGCAAAAGCTATTGTTATTGCAGAAAATTTTGCAGCTAATCTTCAAAAAATTATAGGAGATACACAAATTAAAACGACTATTGTTACAAGTGTAGGAGAACTTTTAGGTTCTTTAAAAGGAGGCTTAGTCAATTTTGCTGTTAAATATATTAAAAGAGGAGTTCCTAAATATGATTTATCAAACACCGTTAATTTTAGAGAAGCAATAAGTCAAGGAAAAAAATTCAAAATAGAAAAAAAACAAGGAAGCCCTGATGATGTTATATTGCTCCAATATACAGGAGGAACAACAGGTGTTGCTAAAGGTGCCATGTTGACAAATAAAAATCTGGTAGCAAATATGCAACAGATTTATTATATCATGAAGCCCTTTTTAGAAGAAGGAAAAGAAGTGGTACTTTCTCCACTTCCAATGTATCATATTTTTTCTTTTACAGTAAATTGTTTAGCAATGATGACGATGGGAGCCAAAAATGTTTTGGTTACCAATCCTAGAGACTTAAAATCTGTAATGAAAGAATTTGAACGTTATCCTATTAATTTAATGACTGGAGTAAATACTTTATTCAATGCTTTACTAAATCATCCAGATTTTGCTGCTTTAGACTTTAGTCATTTGAAAGGTTCCGTAGGGGGAGGGATGGCAGTCCAAAAACCAGTAGCAGAACGATGGCAAAAAGTAACAGGTTGTTTTTTAGCAGAAGGATATGGAATGACAGAAGCTTCTCCTGTAGTAACTTGTAATCCTATTAATGGTCAAGGAAAATTAGGAACTATAGGAATGCCTGTACCTTCAACTGATGTAAGAATTGTAGATGATCAAGGAAACGTTTTAAGTGCAGGGCAAGTAGGTGAAATTCAACTCAAAGGGCCTCAAGTGATGAAGGGTTATTATAATCGCCCTGATGCTACGGCTAAAGTTTTAAAAGATGGCTGGCTCAGTACAGGTGATATGGGAATGATGCATGAAGATGGATTTTTTGAAATTGTAGATAGAAAAAAAGATATGATTTTAGTTTCTGGATTTAATGTATATCCTAATGAAATAGAAGAAGTCATAGCAGAACATCCTAAAGTATTAGAAGTAGCAGCAGTAGGAAAACCAGATGAAAAATCAGGTGAAGTAGTAAAAGTATTTGTAGTTAAAAAAGATAAATCTTTAACAGATGCAGAAATAATAGCTCATTGTAAAGAAAATCTAACAGGCTATAAAATCCCTAAAGAAGTTGTTTTTAAAGATGATTTACCTAAAACCAATGTAGGAAAAATATTAAGAAGAGAACTCAGAGATTTAGATAGCTAATCTAGAACATGTCTTTCAATATCAATATCTATACTTTGCAAAGTATTTCTAGTTGGAATCATGTTTAAAATATGAGTTCATTCCGAAAATGAATTTTTTTCTTTTTCCCCAGCATAGAGAATAAATTTCGTTAAGAATTTCCGAA